>CALCJH010000383.1 GCA_937967775.1 uncultured bacterium
GCGGATCGCAGCGTCGGAGCCGATATGTTTCCGTACGGGTCGGTGGCAAAAGCGGCGTAATGCACCGTCACGCCGTTCGGAATGCCGCTGTGGACAAACGAATCGAGCTGTCCGGGGGCGGTCCTGCGGGACAGGAGCACGGTGCCGTCACCCGGCGAGGCGGGGTAGCGGTCCGTGCGGAACACTATGACAGTCCCGGTGTAGTCTCTGTCCGCCGGGTTTCTCCAGCTGAGGTATACCCGCCCGTCCGAAGGGCTGGCCGTGAAGTCCGAGACCGAAGCCGGTGGCGTCACGTCCGGCTCGTGAATCCTTGAGACCAGAAACACATCCTCGTATCCGGTGGCCGTGTTGTCGGAGTAGACGTAGTGGAGATCGTTTCCCACTGCCAGCACGGAATCGAGCGACCCGCCCGTGCGACCCGGCGTCTGCGTGAAGTTCCAAGTGGTCAGCCAGACACCGTTCACCCGCCCCACATACCACATATCGAACTGCTCCGGGTCCGAATTCTTCCGCTGATAGAAGAT
Source organism: uncultured bacterium (assembly GCA_937967775.1). Taxonomy (GTDB): domain Bacteria; phylum Armatimonadota; class UBA5829; order DSUL01; family DSUL01; genus CALCJH01. The sequence goes on from CALCJH010000383.1 coordinate 525, forward strand.
GTGCAGGTTACCCTCTGCGTCATAGGCGGCTTCCGGGCTGCGCGCCAGCCAGGGGCAGTCGGAGACGTCCCGCGAAGGCCCCCAGGTGAGCCCGCCGTCGTAGGAGAAGCGGACATAGATATCCCAGTCCAGGCCGGAGTGCGGCAGCGGGTTGCTCATCGCCCAGATTCCGGCCATCTCGCCCGAAGGAGAAAATGCCGCCCGGTGCGCTCCGTCTCTTTCGGTGCTCCATGCGCCGTTCTCGAACCATTTCATCTTCGGGCCATTTACGTCATAGAGCCCGTAGATTCGCCTGCCCCAGGCAACCAGGTTGAAGCCGCCGGGGAACTTCTCGTGGTGGTCATCGGGATGAAAGGCGATAAGGTGCGTCGGTCCCCACGCGCCGCCCCGGGGGCGGTAGCGGCCCCACACCCCGCTATTGGGATAGATGCTGCGGTCGAAGAGATGCAGCCAGGCCACGTAAAGCCCGCCCGCGCTGTCGAACTCAGCGTCTAGCATAAATCCTCCGGCGGGGCTTGCGTCCACCCGCGACGGAGCCGACCAGACACTGCCGGCGGGATCCTTCGTGACCTCCAGAATCGCTTCGGTGCCCTCCTGACGATAGAACAGATGCAGGCGGCCGTCCACGGGGTTGACCTTCAGGATGGGTGTCCGGGCGGAGGTGGCCACAAGCGAGCGCTGCCAGACACCGGAACGGTTGGTGGTGTAGTAGATGCGGCGGTCCGCATCCAGGAACTCCCAGTAAGCAATGTGCAGAAAACCGTCCGGGTCGGCTGCTATGGAAGCGTCCGTGGAGAATCGCACCGGGCTTTCGCTGAGGTTCACCGGCTGGCTCCAGTTGCCTTGCCCGGCCGATTGCAGGGCGCACAGGGCCACAAGACAAACGATGAACAAGCTCAGACGTGCCATACGCGAAGACATTCCGGAATCTCCCCAGGGCGGAATCGAGCGCGCTGGCCGCCCTTTTCTCCCATGGTAGCATAAAGGAAGCTTGAGGGATGCGAAGGTTGGACCAGCCCGGTCCTGAAGAGCACGATCCGTGGCTATAGTAGAAGCTCGACCTGATGATCCCGCCCATCGCGAAACGCTGGCACAATGTCCCCGGCTACAGGGCGGCCGTCCACCACAAGCTTGCCCCCCTCGCCATTTCTGGACACAGTGATGCGGTAACCGGCTTCGCGGAAGCGGCGGTACACCCGGAAACCGTCCCAGTCCTCAGGGATGCAGGGAGCGACTCGCAATCCTTCCTTGGCAGGACGGATCCCCAGCAACCACTCGGCAACCACCCGGAACAGCCATGCGGCTGATCCAGTGTACCACGTCCAGCCTCCCCGCCCGAAGTGCGGCGAGTCCGGACCATCAATGTTGCCCGGGGTGACGTATGGCTCCGCCTGGTAAAGTTCAGGATCCAACGCACGGATGCAGGGAGAGATGCTCTGAATGAGTCTCCAGGCCTGTTCCGCCCGGCCAAGCAAACATTCAGCCCATACGGCCCATGTAGCAGCATGGAGGTAAACTCCTCCGTTCTCCCTGACGCCGGGCGCATAGCGGGTGATGTATCCAATGCGTTCATCCGGCACGGTGTATGCCGGACGAAGAAGCGCCGGCCCGGCAGCCGTGTATAGCCGGTCCCGGGCCGTCCGCATAAGTTGCCTCCGCCGCTCGGGAGGGCAGACCCCGGAGATGACCGCCCAGGTTTGAGTGTTCAGAAAAATCTGACCTTCGCTGCACGCACTGCTGCCAATTACCGTCCCGTCGTCGCACGTCGCCCGGAAATACCACTCGCCGTCCCAGGCGCAGGTGTTGATGGCAGCCTGCAACTCCTGCGCCGCCTGAAGATACTGTGCCGCGCGCTCGCCGTCACCCAGGCTCCTGGCCAGCTCCACCCAACGCGGAAGGAGATAGCACAGAAAATGTCCCACCCATACGGATTCGCCTTTGCCCTCCCAGCCGGCCGCCGAAAGGCCGTCGTTCCAGTCCCCCTCGCCTATCAGCGGCAGGCCACGGGGACTCCTCCGGGACAGGGACAGATCGAAAGCGCGCTCGCAATGGTTCCGGATGGTATCTGGAGGACCGTCCACAAAAGGCGCTTCAAGTTTCAGGATGGCCGTGTCGCCCGTCTCCCGGATATAGGCGAGCACCGCAAAGGGTAGCCAGAGGAGATCGTCCGAAAACCGGCTGTGCGCGCCGGACTCAGTGATGGGCTGCCACCAGTGGAACACGTGCCCCGCAGAGAACTGGTGTGCCGCGTGGAGCAGGATCTGCCTGCGGGTCCGGTCCGGTTCTGTCGGCAGGAAGATCAGGCTGTCCTGCAGCTGATCGCGGAAGCCGTATGCCCCGCCCGGTTGATAGTACCCGCTGCGTCCCCAGATGCGCCCCGCCATGGCCTGATAGCGGAGCCACGTATTCAGCAGAGCATTCAGTCCCGGGTCCGGAGTCTCAGCCGAATAACCATCCAGACGGGCTCTCCACCAGAGTTGCGTTTCCTGTAGCGCCTCCACCGCGCGCTTGACGTTGCAATACCGCTCCGCAAGGGAGAGCGCATCAGCGTCGTTACTGCCCGCGCCCAGAATGAAGACGAACTCCGCCGATTCGCCCGGTTCCAGATGGAGCGGGGCCTGAAGCGATGCGATGGGATCCCCCCATCGTCCTGTGGTTCCCGCCAACCGGCCGTTCATCAGACCAGCAGGGGATAGCAGAGAACCGAATCTCCCGACGAACGCCTCCCGGTCGCACTCGAACGCGGCGACGGGCAGGGAGCAAGCGTGAAACGCGGTTCCCTCCCAGTCGCGGTTCCATCCCTGGCCTCTGGCGTTTGGAATGGCCCACAGACGCTTGCGCGCCAGGATGGCGCTGCGCTCCCGGATGAACTCCGTCTCGATGAAGATGCGATGGAACTCCCGGTGGGTATCGTGTGCTGTGCCCAGGCACCATTCCAGATAGCTGGTGACCAGGATATCCCGCGGGGCTCCCGAAAGGTTTGTGACCTCCAGCAGCCAGACCTCCAGCGGCGCTCCGGGCGGAACGAAGACCGTCAGACGGCTGAGAACGCCCGAGTTCTGCGAGCTCAGGATGGAATAACCGGCCCCGTGACGGCATTCGAAGGCTTCCGGCTTCCGGCGGACCGGCTGATACCCTGCCGACCAGAGCTCGCCGGTCCGGGCATCATGCAGGTAGATGAAACGCCCCTCGTAATCGCGGATCAGATCCTGCTGCCAGAACGTGATGCGGTTCAGCTCGGCGTTGACCAGCCAGCTGTAGCCGCCTCCCGCCTGGCTCCAGATGCACCCGTATCCCGGATCGTCGTTGCATAACACGTTCACCCAGGGCCGCGGCGTATCCGGGCGGCGGATTATGAACTCCGTGCCATCCTCCGAGAAATGCCCGTAGCGGGTCCGCCCAGCTGCAGTCAACCTCTCCGCGACCGTGGCATTCATTGTCAGATCCCCTTTCCAACGTCCCTACGGCGGGGCGAGGCGCAGGACTCCCGTTCCACCAGAGAAGCCGGCAATCTCACACGGAGCGGCTGTCCGTTTCTGTCCTCCAGGTGGTCCAGCAGCCACGCTGTGGCTGCTCGCGCAGCCTCCTGCAACGGCTGCCGGACGGTGGTGAGGGGGGGCACCAGCTGAGCCGCGACAAAGTCATCGTCAAAACCCACCACCGACAGATCTCTCGGGATCTGCAGTCCCAGCGAGAACGCTGCCTCGTAGGCGCCGGCCGCCATCAGGTCCGATGCCGCAAAGATCGCCGTCGGGCGGGGACTTTCTCGAAGCATTCTGACAGTCTCTTCCGCCGCCAGCTGGCGCTGAAAGTCGCAGCGGGCGACCCAACCATCCGGAACCTGAAGCCCCCGCGCAGCCATCGCCTCACGGAAGCCTTCAAGGCGCTCCCGGGCGGGAGGCTGGTGAAGTGGACCTGTCAGCGTGGCAATACGCCTGTGTCCGAGAGAAA
>CALCJH010000384.1 GCA_937967775.1 uncultured bacterium
CAAAGAAAATCAAAATTTTTATCCACCTGACTACCAGTGAACTTCGGAACCGCCGAGACGAAGACCTGCGCCGGGGAATGCACAGGAAGCCGGACGGAAGCTGAACGGCAGGCGGGAAGGAAAAAGAGGCAGTGGACCGCGCCATCAACCGGAGCGCCCGCGATCGGGGGTGGTCGCGGGCGCTCGCCGATCCGGCCGTCAAAGCCCTGGCCAAGCCGCAACAGCCGGAAGCCGCACTCTTGCGAAGTTCCAGGGAGACAGAGATGCGCTTTCGTGCGACTTTACGCGAAGAGTCTACAACAGAGGATTCTGCCTGTCAAGCGAGGAAAAGGCCGGAGCGCAGCCACGGCGGGTAAACCCGCGGCGCGCCCCGGCCATAATGTCTGACTGATTTGCGGCCGTCAGTCCCGGCCGGCCGCCTGTCTCAACAGTTCGCCCAGCTCCTTCTGCCGGCGGCCATACTCCGCCCAGTCCCCGCGCCTCTGCGCCTCTACAGACTCATTGTAAGCCTTTAGCGCACGGAGGATCAGCTCCCGGCCCGCAGCGGGCGCGCGCTCCTCGGCAGCAGGCGCGAGAGGTACTCCGGTGGCTTCCCTGCGAGGCCCAGGCCCTCCCCTCCTGCCCACCAGGATGTCCAGCGCTTCCGCCAGGGTGGGCTGCATGGTGATCTCGTTGCCCAGCGCCACGATCACCCGCTTGAACTCAGGGATCTTGGCATTGGTGGATTGCAGGTAAATGGGCTCGATGTAGAGCAGCGCGTCCTCGATGGGGATAACCAGCAGGTTCCCGCGGTAGACGTTGGACTTCTGCTGGTTCCACAGCGTCATCTGCTCCGATATCTCGGTGTTCTGATTGGCGCGCGCCTGGATCTGAGCAGGTCCGAAGAACTGCTCGCCCTTGGGGAACTCGTAGAGCAGCAGACGGCCATAGTTGGGAGCGTCGCAGCGTGCCGCCATCCAGGCAACCATATTGTCCTTGTTCGCCCGGCTGAATGGCATCAACAGGATGAACTCCTCCCGCGCCGCGCCAGGGAGCTTCATGATCACGTAATACGGCTCCATCGCAGCCCGGCCTCCCCCGTTGTCGTCTTGCTGCTCTAGAGTGGGGATCGCCCAGACGTCTCCCTTGTTGTAGAACTGCTGGACGTCGGACATATGGAACGTCTGGAACACGATGGTCTGGAGGCGGAACAGATCTTCCGGGTAGCGAACGTGCTCGCGCAGGGTCGCCGGCATCTCGGAGGCGGGCTGGAACACACCCGGAAAGGCGCGGGAATAACACTTCAGGACAGGGTCCTGCTCATCGAACGCGTAGAACGACACTTCCCCCGTGTAGGCATCTACGACGATTTTCACCGAATTGCGGATGTAGTTCACGCCGATCGGCGGCAGCATCCCTCCGCCGTCCCGCCGCAGCCAGGTCATCCGGGAATAGGGGTACCGGCCGGAAAGTGTGTAAGCATCCTGCATCCAGAAGATGCGGCCGTCCGAGACCACGATATACGGGTCCGAATCCAGCCGCAGGAAGGGTGCCAGCGTGGACACCCGCTCCCGCACGTTGCGGCGGAACAAGATCCGGCTGTCCGGCCGGATGTTGCCCGAAAGGGCGATGTTGATGTCCGCGAATCGCGCCGCCAGCAGCGTCTTGCGCAGGTAGCCCCCCACGGGCACCCCGGAATCGGCCTGATAGGTGGTGTAGACCCCTTCGGAACCCCGCGGATAGTCGAACTCTTTCACCCGCGTGTTGACGATGACGTAGCCGTCAGTCTTCTCGCCGAAATAGATCTGCGGACGGTCTATCTTCACGCCCACAGGGCTGGCCGGAGGAATATCCCTGACGAAGAACCGGGGCAACCCCTCCTCTGTCACCTCATTGACCGGACTCATGGCGATGCCGAATCCGTGGGTATACTTCAGCCGTAGGTTGATCCAGGTCTGGGCGTCGGCGGGAAGCGCGCTCTGGTCTATCTCGCGGGGTGAGAGCATGACCTGACGGTAGACGCCATTGATGGTGTAGCGATCTATGTCCACCTCGGTGAACTTGTAATACTGCTGAATGTCCTGAAGCTGCGAGTAAGCTGCCTGCAGCGGTCGGTAGTCCCACAGACGGACGCTCTGGAGGGTGACGCTGTTCTTCTCCAGGTCCTGAGGAGTCAGGGTACCGGAAAAATCCACCTCCCGGCGTTCGACATTGTGCAGCCCGTACGCCTCCTGGGTGGCCTTGATGTGCCGCGCCAGATAAGGGGTCTCCTTGTTCAGTTCATCCGGCTGAACGATGAGGCGCTGCACCACCGCCCCGCCCAGCTGCCCGATGACAAAGTTGACCGCTATCCCGAGCACCAGCCCCGTCACCGCCAGAGAAAGGCTGCGCCGCCGTGCGGCCAGAAGCACCAGACCGGCCCCGATCAGCGCAGCCACAATGGCAAGGTTCAGAGCCAGCAGGCGGACCTTGATGTCCGTGTAGCCAGGACCGGTCAGGGCGCTGCCCTGCGCGAACAGCAGCTCATACGAGCTCAACCGGAAGCCGACGGCCTGCAGGCCCGCGATGAGGGCCAGTAGCAGACCCAGATGCCCGGCGGCCACCGCGGTGATCCGCAGCTTGCCGGCCAAGATGTCCACCGTCCGGCTGAGATAAAGGATGGCCGCCCCGGCCACTACGGCCGCCACCAGCGCGAGCTGCACGGTTCGATACAGGAACTGCACGAAGTCCAACCGGAACACGTAGAACCCGATGTCAATGTTGAAGACGGGATCGGCCTGCCCGAACGGACCGGCGTTCCGGAACGTGAGGAACGACTCCCAGTGGGTGCTTGCCTCCAGTCCTGCCAGCACCGACACCACCACAGCCCCCGCCAGGACGACGAACTGCACCCCTCTGCGCACCATCCGGTCCAGAAAGATGGGAAGGTTGACATCCATGGTGTAGAGCTCCAGCTGCCCGGCGTTGCTTCGCAGCGCGTAAAGCGCGCTCCCCCAGACCAGAACGAAGAACAAAAGCCCCGTCACCACTCCCAGAAGCACGCGGGAGCCAAGGATGGTGGAAAATATTCCGGCGTAGCCCAGGTCCTGAAACCACAGCCAGTCCACGTAG
>CALCJH010000385.1 GCA_937967775.1 uncultured bacterium
GAGGAGCGCCGAGAAATCGAGCGTCGGCTCTTCGATGGGAGACTGATCGGGGTGGTCTCCACCGACGCAATGGAGCTGGGAGTGGATGTCGGCGGGCTGGACGCGACCGTGCTGGTGGGCTACCCCGGCACTATCTCCAGCGCTTGGCAGCAGGCCGGCCGCGCGGGACGGGGGCCCGAAGAGGCACTCAGTGTGCTCGTGGCGCTGGAAGATCCTCTGGACCAGTATCTGATGAGCCATCCCTCTTACTTCTTCGAACAGGGGCACGAGCGCGTCCTGGTCAACCCGGCCAACGAGTATATCCTGGCTCCGCACATCTGCTGTGCCGCTTTCGAGCTTCCCGCCACAGAGCAGGACCTGCTTGAGTTTGGTGAAAATGCCCCGGATATCGCCTGGCGTCTGTGCGCGGAGGGCGACCTGGGATTCCGGGGAGGGAGGTTCTATTATCTTCCGGACGACTATCCTGCGGCCCTGGTAGGCATCCGATCGTCCTCGTCCTCGCGCTTCCGAATTGTGACCCGCTCAGGGCAGGAGCTTGGAGAGGTGGATGCCGAGCGCGCATTCCGGGAGGTCCACGAGGGGGCCATCTACCTGCATCAGGGGGAGAGCTACCGCGTTGTCAGCCTGAACCTTGTCTCGCGGGAGGCGGTGGTGGAGCCCGGCGAGTTCCACTACTACACCCGCGCGGCAGAGGAGGTGGATCTGAGGGTGGTCGAGGAGGTGGAGAGTGTCCCGCTGGGCGCCGCAACCGCGCGTTTCGGGCGGGTGGAGGTGACCTCGCGCGTGGTTGCCTACCGGAAGATAGACCTCTACTCCGATTCCGTGCAGGCTGTGGTGGATCTGGACCTGCCGGAGCAGAGCTTCCTGACAGAGGGACTCTGGTTCACCGTACCTCACCGGCTGGTGCGGCGGCTGAGCGATGACGGGTTCGACCTGATGGGCAGCATCCATGCCATCGAGCACGCCGCCATCGGGCTGACACCGCTGGTGGCATCCTGTGACCGGTGGGATGTGGGAGGCATCTCGCATCCTTATCATCTGGACACCGCAGGGCTTGCGACGGTGTTCATCTACGATGCGTATCCGGGCGGTGTTGGCATCGCGAGCGCGTGCTATCTGAGGCTGAAGGAACTGCTGACGGAGACCATGGAACTTCTGCGGGACTGCCCTTGCGAGGAGGGATGCCCCTCCTGTATCCACTCGCCCAAGTGCGGCAGTTCAAACGAGCCGCTTGACAAGGCGGGTGCGCTGCGGCTTCTGGGACTCATCCTTTCCGGCAAGCGGGATGACGGAGCACAGGGCAACTAGCCGAACACGGGGAATTCCCAACGGTCAGCCGAAGCGGTTCAACTGATTGAGCAACAGCTCGCCCATACTCAGCATCCCTACGGTCAGGACCAGGATTGCCAGTGAGATGACCAGCCCGATGATGCCCATGATTCTTCCCGAAGAAGCGAAGGACTGGCCTGCCGGGTCCACGGTGCCGGCCTGAATGCCTCTAAGATCTTCGGCCGATACCGCAATGGCTGCGATTCCCAACACGGCTCCGATGGCGAAGCACAGCGGAGCAAACAGGATGGAGAGCACGCCCAGAGTCACCGCCAGGCCGCCCCGGTGGGGACGGACTCCCTCAGGCAGAGGTTGCCGGGCAGGGATCCGCGCAGCCGGCCGCGAGGGCGTGGCCGGTGCTGGCTGATCGTCGGCAGGCTTTTCAGGCACCCGAAGGGCGGTGGAGCAGCGGACACAGGCCACCTCCAAGCCCACGTAATCGTCCTGCGCAGTCATCAACTGGCCGCACACGCAGCGGATGACGAAACTCATCTCCGCCCCTCCTTTCTACGCCGGTGGAGGTGTGGCAGGTTCAGGCCGCCTCGCTCCCGGATGCCGTGGCAGGCGCCTCCCCCCGCTTTACGTCGGCACGGCACATACCACCGCACACTTTGCAGACCGGTCCCTCATATTCCAGACATTGCCGGAACCCGCACGACTGGCATGTGGCCACGGTCACCACTGAGTGCCAGCACACAGGGCAGGTCACCTGCATTCAGAGAGTCTCCTTCCCGTTACCCTTCCCGGAGCGCAGAAGCCGGGAAAGGGGCCATTCAAACACGTTTGACGCCGCCATCACATAGATGCTGGCGATCAGTCCCAGCGCTCGTGGCCATAAAGATCCCCAGGCCACCCGCTGCCCCTCGTCGGTCAGATTGAAGCACCCGCAGCTGATGTCCAGCCCGCGGATGATAGCGCTGGCCATCGCGGCCAGGAACATGGCATACATCCCGGCCGACACCAGCGCCGCTGCGGGAACTAGTGCTCCCGCCACCAGGCAGATCCCCGTCACAAACTGCACCCAGGGCAGGATGATGGCGAAGGGATGGAGCAGCATGCGGGGAAGCAGGCGGTAGTTGTCCACTGCATCGACAAAGAGCTGCGAGCCGTTCAGCTTGTCATAGCTCGCATAGATGAACACAGCGCCCAGCGCCAGCCTGCTCAGAAGGGCAATGGCCCGCCGGAATCTCAGCCCCGCCGTCACGGGGCTTTCCCTTTCGTGAACTCCATCCCCGCCGCCAGCCATGATGGATATCCTTCTTTAAAGACGTAAACCTGCTTCCATCCACGATCCTTCAGCCAGGCGCTCAGGTTGTTGGAGGCCTGGCACTCCTCGCCGTCGCAGTAGACGATGATTTTGCGGTCCGGGGGGATCTCGCGGCGCAGCGCCGGCAGATGCCGGTCGCGATCCAGCCACGGGACGTTGATGGCGCCTGGAATGTGGCCGTACTCATATTCGTCGGCCGTCCGGGCGTCGATGAACACCGCATCCCTGCCATCGAAGGCCTCCCACACCTTTACGAAATCCAGCGGCTCGCCCGGCGGAGAGGGTGGAGGGGTCAGGAATGTTACGCCCCCCGGCAGGGCGGCGTTTACCGCGAGCCCCAGAATCAACGAGACAAAGACGATGCCAGCGGCTCCGGCGAGGGTGGAGCGGATGCGGTCGCGGTTGCTCATCGAGGCCGCACGCCCGGGACTACTCCACCACCGACCCGATGACCCTTACCACAACCAGCGGCTGGATGGTCAGATCGGTGCGGATCTGGATCATCTCATAGATGCGGCCCGGCCTGACAGAGGACGGGTCAATCTTCACAGGCACCTCCCACGCTCCGGGAACGGATTTCGATCGCGTCGGGTGGCCGACCGTGATGAACGGAGCCCGCGCATCCACGCTGCGGATGGTGAAGCTGCCGGGATTCTCCGGCTTTACCACGACAGTCTGCTGGAACGTTCGGCCCTTCTTCAATGTGCCGAAGTTGATGCTCTGGGGAAA
>CALCJH010000386.1 GCA_937967775.1 uncultured bacterium
AACATCAACGGGGAAACGAAGCGGGTGCCCGGATACATCACCGACATCTTGACGGATCTCGCAGTGCAGTGGCTGCGAAAGCGTACTGCGGGACCGTTCTGCCTGTGTCTCTCCCACAAAGCTGTCCACTCGGACTTCATCCCGGCTCACCGGTACTCGGGACTCTTCACGGACACGGTCATCGAGCCTCCCCCTCCATCCACTATACGCTGGAAGGCAAACCGGAGTGGCTCCGGCAGGTCAAGCGCGCCAGGCCAGGAGTGGAATACCAGGAGATGGCGGAGCAGGTGCGCAACTACTGCCGCTGCCTGGCGGCGGTGGATGAGAGTGTCGGGCGGGTGATGCGGACGCTACAGGACGGGGGCATTCTGGATAATACCCTGGTGGTATTCGCGGGCGACAACGGCTTCTTCTTCGGCGAGCACGGACTCAGCGACAAGCGAGCGATGTACGAAGAGGCCATCCGCATCCCGCTCCTGATGCATTTCCCGTCTCTCATCCGTCCCGGCACGCGCGTCCGCGAGATGGCCCTGAACATTGACCTCTGCCCCACGCTTCTGGACCTGGCGGGTTTGCCGATTCCCGGAGACGTGCAGGGACGCTCGCTTCGTCCTCTCCTCGCCGGGCGCAAGATCCCCTGGCGAGAAGAGTTCCTCTACGAGTATGACTGGGAGCCGGATGCAGGGCGTCGGCCGGCGATCCGGGGTGTCCGCACGGAGCGCTGGAAATACATCGAGTATCCCGGCTCCGCCAACATCTCCGAGCTGTACGATCTTCGCTCCGATCCGCAGGAGCTTCACAACCTCGCCTACTTCCAGCCCGGAACCCACATTGAGGCGGAGATGAAGGAGCGCCTGGGCCGCCTGACGCAGGGCATTCCCGCCCCGCGAACCGGCCAGGCCGGCGCCTGATTCCCTGTCCGGCAGGAACTGGCCTCCCGGATGAGGAAGTAGGCACTTTGCGGGAAGCCAGTCCCGCAGGCTCTCAGAGCCCGGCCGTGCTCGCTGCTCCGGTTCTTCGAGGCGGCCGGTCAAGGAGGCGCTGCCATGCCAGGACAGGAACTGAAGTCTCTTGTCACAGAGGCGCTCAGGAGTGCAGGGGTCGAGATCGGCGGCGACCGGCCCTGGGACGTGCAGGTACACGACGATGAGGTGTTCGCGTTCCTCATCCACGGAGATACGCTCGCGCTGGGCGAAGCGTATATGGCCGGGGAATGGGACTGCGACCGCATTGACGAGCTGGTCTATCGGCTGCTGACGTCGGGCCTTGCCTCTTCGGTGCGCAAAGATATCCGCACCCTGCTTATCGCCCTGCGCGCCCGATTCGCGAACCCCGGCCGCAAATCCCGCGCATTCGATGTGGGCCGGCGGCACTACGACATCGGCAACGACCTGTACCGCGCCATGCTTGACCGCCGGATGGTCTACTCCTGCGCCTACTGGAAGGATGCCACCACGCTGGACGAGGCTCAGGAAGCGAAGCTGGATCTGGTTTGCCGGAAGCTCGGTCTGAAGCCCGGTATGAGGGTCCTGGACATCGGCGGCGGCTGGGGCAGTTTTGCGAAGTTCGCCGCGGAGCGCTACGGCGTGAGCGTCGTGAATATCACGGTTTCACAGCGGCAGGTGGAGCTGGCGAACGAGCTCTGCCAGGGACTGCCTGTCGAAAACCGCCTGATGGACTACCGCGACGTGGAAGGACGCTTCGACGCCATCGTTTCCATCGGGATGTTCGAGCATGTCGGAGCGCGCCACTACCGCATCTTCTTTGAAAAAGCGCATCAGTGTTTGGAGGACGGCGGGCTGTTCCTGCTGCATACCATCGGATCTAACCTGTCCTCACACTCATGCGACCCCTGGGTGGAGAAATACATCTTCCCGAACTCGATGATCCCGTCGCTGGAGCAGATCGGACGAGGGCTGGAGGGGCTTTTCGTAGTGGAGGATCTCCACAACATCGGAGCCCATTATGACCGGACACTGCTGTCGTGGTATGACAACTTCATGGCGCACTGGGAGGAACTCAAGCACAGCTACTCGCACGAGTTCCGGCGGATGTGGCGGCTGTATCTGCTGGGAAGCGCGGGTTCTTTCCGCGCCCGACGGATGCAGGTATGGCAGATCGTGCTCTCGAAGGAGGGTGTTCCGGGCGGCTATCAATCGATTCGATAATGTTCTTCGACGATGCAGAAAAAGCCCCGGCCGACAATGGCCGGGGCTTCGGTTTTCGGTTGCTTATGTCAAGCCCTGATGCGAGGGGCCTCAGGCACTGCGGCGGCGGATGATGCCAAGCAGACTGGCCACGCCAACACCCAGCGCGACCATGCTGCCCGGCTCGGGAATCAGAGTACCGGTCACGGTAACATCGTCAAACCGCCAGGTTCCGCTGTTGCCCACCGTGCTGGTAGGACGGGCGGCAAAGTAGTTGCCGAGCCCCGGGTCAACGTCGGCGGCCACGCGGAAGGCGAAGGCCGGGTTGTCGTTCACCGCGGCGACGGTCGACAGATCGAACTCCTGGGGGTACCAGGTGTCACCGGAAGTAGCCGTATACGAGGCGAAATCCACCCAGGCGCTGCCGTCATAGTACTGGAAGACGGCGGTGTTCGGGGCGGTGTTGCTGAAGCGATGAGCGTAGCTCACTTTGATGTCCTGATAGCCCGTGGTGGGCGCGAAGAACTCGATCCAGCGCGTCTTGGGCTCGGGGTTTGTGGCTGAAATGGGCGTGGCAAGTCCGGCAAAGGGAATGGTGTTGTAGCCGCGGCCGAAAGTGCCTGTCGGGGCACCGGGATACCCGCCGGCGAACGTGGCCGTGATTCCCGGAGCCAGAGTGATGGACGGGGAGCCGACCAGAGCGACCGCCGGATCTGTGGTGTCGCCCTCGAACGTCCACAGCGTAATGGTCTCCGCCGCGAAGGACGCAGACGCCGCCATCAGAATGAAGGCGGCAATGAGCAACTTTTTCATCGTCTTCTCTCCTTTCCTTGTTGAACGGCCTTTCGGATCCTGTCTCAGAGGATGCCCGGCCGACGATGAAACGCAATACCATCATGCCCGTCCTCTGTTGCACCGAGACTGCCCGTTTCTCAACGAAATGTTAAGTGTTGCCTTTCTTCCCCCTAAAGCTGGGCTACTTGAGGCGCGTGGGGGTGTGAAACGGCTCCGCGAGAGTGGAACAACGTGAGCGGAGAGGGCGGCTCCGTCCAGTTTTCCGCTCAAGGAGGGCTCCCGGATGAAACAGGTGGGGTGGAGAATTGCGGCCGCCGTGGCGGCTGCGGCGCTGGCGGTGCTCGCGCGCGGGTCTGCGGCGGCGCCGGATGTATCGCCGGCCACCGCTCGGGCGCTGCAGGACTATATGAGGCCCTGGACGGCCCCATCTCAGGCGGACCCGGCCGTGTTGTTCGGATTCACGTGCTACAACCAGCCGGGCGGAATGCGCTGGTGCCAGATGCTGGACGGTGGAAACACCTCTTTGAAGGCTTTCGGGTCAAAAGATCCGGTCCCCGCGACCTACCACTTCTGGTACCGAGCAGATGTGCGTCCTGTATTCGCCTGGGAGCGCTCCTTTGCGGACGGCAGGGAGTGGCTGGAGCGGCAGCGGACGAATGCGATGAGGCCGATTCCACTGGGAGAGGGAGGTCTGCTGGAGGATCGGGAACTGAAGTGCCTGGCATACCGGGGACCATTGTATCTGGAGGTCAGCCTGTTCCTCGACTGGAAGCTGGAGGCCGGGTCAACAGTCCACGAATGGTCCACCGGTCTGAAGCAAAGCTGGCCCGCGCCTTACCTGGGGCTGGCTTCGGCGGACTCCGTCACCGCTCAGAAGGACGCTTATCTGAGGGATGCCCCCCGGGTCCTGATGGAGTTGACGCGAAAAATCCTTGAAAATGCTCCGCTTGGAAAGACAAAGCCGTCGGAGTCGCCCACTCCGTCGGGCCCGGCGATACTGAAATTGACCGCCACTCCCGCAGCCCTGTGGGCGGACGGAAGCAGCAAAAGCACGGTCCGGCTGGAGGTCCGGGATGCGCAGGGACGGCCCGTGAAGGGTGAATTCCCCGTGGAATGCTCGCGGGGCAAGCTGAGCCACGTGAAGCTCATCACGGATGCGTCGGGTGTAGCCACGGCGCAGTACACCGCCCCGGCGGAGGGGCCGGGCGAGGATACCATTCTCGTCAAATCGCCGGACGGAACCTCAGCAAAGGTTTCCATCGCACTTGGAGGCATCCTTCTTAAGCCCGCCGGTGGAGAGCTGGGAGCGCTCTTCGGGGACGGGAAGAGCGCGGCCGAGTTCGTGGTGGCTTGCGTCAGCCCGGCTAGCAAACCTCTGACTGGCACGAAGGTGAAGCTGTTTGCCGACGAACGCGAGTTGCCTGGCCGGGGACGGCTCAGCAGCGATAGTGTGACGGCGGGGACGGACGGGACGGCACGATTTGCCTACACTGCCCCGGATGTCTACTCAGGCAACACCGGCTTCAAGCGAGGGGACGCATATATCACAGCTGTCGCGAACGTCGGTAATCCTCCCCGCGCCGTTCGTTCGGTTTGGCGAGTGCCGCTGTATGCGGGCGAGGTCTATCTGCTTGAGGTTTCCAAGCCCGCTTTCCGGCGGCTGGAAGGGTTCCGGATTCCCGCGCCGGCCAGGAACGGCGTTCTGGCCGGGACGCTCGTCGCCAGAATGCCCGGCGGGCAGAGTGCGCCCCTTCGGGAGGCGTTGCTTCGCCTGAGCGGTCCGGACGGGACCCTTCTGGGCAAGGGGATAAGTGACTCCTCCGGCCGCTTCCGCTTCGAGTTCATCGGGGACCGAATGAGCTCGATCGGGCAGGAGGTCGACCTGAACGAACCTCTTGTACTGGAGATGGACGAGGATTTTTCTCGGATCACCACCGAGTGGGGCCGGGATCTCGAGTTCTTCGAGAAGAAGGGCTACGACGTCTCGACCTTGCGCGAGTTCGCCTCGGAACTGCCTGGCAGACTGGCGGCCAGTACGGAAGGCAATCCGGACAGGATGCTGGACACATACTATCTGGCCTACAGCGCGATGCGCCTGCTGGCTCTTTGTCGCTACCTGAAGGTGCTGGACGCGCGCCAGGATGAGTCCGCGGAGTGGTTCTCTGAGAGTCTGAAAAACGCTACAGGAATCGTGGCGGACACATTGAAGGTTTCGGAGATGCTGCGCAAGGGCGCGCAGACCCGGCTGAAGGAGCGATTCAGTCCGCAGCGGTGGCAGTCGTTCGAAGACAACCTGCTGCGGCAGCTGGCGGCGCTCGTCGCGGAGCAGTATCAGAAGGGCGTGGAAGCCGCGAAAGCCGCAAACGTCGATACGGAAGTCCCCGAGTTGTTCACCGGATTTGGCTCGGACTTCCTGGTAAAGAAAGGGGTGGAGGCCTTCTCCGGAGCGGTGAAGGAGAGCTTTGCAGCGGCCGGCCGGACCTCCACCCGGAGGATGCTGGTCCACTGGGGCACGAAGGCGGTGACGGGCGCTCTCCCTCTGTCGGAGGCCATGCCCGGGATCTCAGCGGCAAAGGAGACCCTGACCTCCTACGAGGCGCGCCATAACCGCCTGAATCTGGACAACCTGGACCGCGAGCTGTATCGCCTGGACGCGAAGCTGTTTGTGGACACGGTCATCAAGGGGCCGTTCATCTACGCCAACTTTAAGAAGCTCGCGGCAGATCCGGAGGTCGTGCGGAAGATTTCTGAGTTGGACGTCACGTCCCTGGAGAACATCCAGGATGTGCTGAAGGACGCGGCGGAGCCCGTGACCAACGTCTTCAGCGCAGTGGACCTGATGTTCCAGACCTACCAGGGCTACCAGTGGGTGGCGGACTTCCTGGATGCCGATAATGTGAAAACGCAGGTGGCCGAAGCCATATTCCGCTGACGCCCCTCTGTCGGTTCCCGTCGGTTCGCAGGCCCGGGGATGACCCTCCCTCTCAACGCTTCGGCGAGGGCCGGTGTCATTGCCGGCACCGGCCTCAGCCGACCTGCAGCCGCGCAATCAGCGCGTCGGTCATCTCGCGGGTTCCTGCCGTGCCTCCCAGGTCGGGTGTCAGCGATTCTCCGTCGCGCAGCAGGCTCAGGACGGCCGCGTTCAGCCGATCGGCCGCGTTCTTCTCGCCGATATGCTCCAGCATCAACCGCGCGGAAAGGATCAGCCCCAGGGGATTGGCCAGATTCTTCCCCGCGATATCCGGGGCGCTGCCGTGGACGGCCTCGAACATTACGGTCTTCTTCCCGTAGTTGGCGCCGGGCACCACGCCCACCCCGCCGACGAGCCCCGAGCAGAGCTCCGAGACGATGTCCCCGTACAGATTCTCCATCAGGAGGACGTCGAAGCGGGTGGGATCCACCACGAGCTGC
>CALCJH010000387.1 GCA_937967775.1 uncultured bacterium
TCTGACGGAGCAGGCCGCAGGCTATCTCTGCGGCCGGTAAACTTGACCAAAATCCAAAATCTCACGGAAGCGACCCCGAGACCCCGTTCGACTGCGCACGGATGCGTCTTTTGCCCGGGGCCACGGCAGGATCCCAGGTGACCGTCACCCGGGCGACCCCGTCCGGACCGGTGGTGAGCTGCGTTTGATCGGCGCTTCCACCCTCTATTGTCAACCTGACCGACGCCGACGGTATCGCGTTGCCGAGAGCATCAGTCACCGCGATGACCAGCGCCGTGGAGGCGGACTCCAGCGAAGCTCCCTGGGCCAGCGCTACCCGGACCCGGCCGGGACCGGCGGGCGAGACCGAGACCTTTGCTTCTCCGGCGCTGCCGGCAAGCCAGGCACCCACCACCGGCGAGCCGCTTCGCAGAGCTACGAAAACGCCGTCTTGCTCCACGAATCCTCCACCGTTCCGAGTCCCCCAGATGAGCGCTCCAAGCTGCGACGGCTCAAGCGGCGTCCCATCCGCGCGCGACACCGTGAACGCCTGCCGCTGCCCGGCCGTAAGCTGGACCGTGGATGGCATGACGGTCATGGGCTCAGTCCCGGCGGGTTCAGCTTCCGCCGAGCGCACCAGCAGGCCGCTCGCCACAGCACGCTGCTGGCCGTCCGAGGGACTGTTCACCACCAGACCCCTGACCACCATTGTGCTGGAGCCGCCCCCGTCCAGATTGATGGCATCCACGCAGCCCAGATCCATCATCAGCTGCGCAATCTCCCGGAGCGTGGCTCCGCGGCTGGTGATCTGGCGGCCGTCAACCACGACCAGCACGAAATTACCGTCGCGCGTGACACCCACCGCCGTGCGAGGGTGGCGGTTGGAGGCGAAAGGAGTGGCGGCATCCAGTCCGTGACGGTCCGTGCGTTTGCTGAACTCTCCCTTCTTGATGAGCCAGGGCTCGCCGCCAACCGCCTCAGAGACCCCCAGCCAGGATCTGCCGTCTTCATCCTGCAGGGCAAGCCGCAGACGCACGTGGGATTGGTCCCGGGCCGCGTTCAGCAGTTCCACCCTTCGCGGTCCCTTAGCGACCACCACAACGCCATCCTCCGGGATAATCGAGTTAGCCCCCTCCTCCAGAAGCGAGACGATCTCCGCGTCGGCGTATCCCCTCTCCAGGAGGCCGGGCCAGTCCACCCGCAGGACCATCTCCGCGCAGTCCTTACCTGCGGATGTGGTGGGGCCGAAATAGCGCTCGTAGACGATAAGCTCTCCGCCCTGAATGGGCCGGTCCACGCCATTCGCCTTGAGCATCCGGAAGTTGTCAAAGTGCATCGTGAGAGCCATCTGCACGATGCCCATCAGAACCTGCCCATCCTTCCGGATGGCCACCGCGGGGCGGTCGGGGTATGGCTCGCTGACCAGCCGCCCGTTCACCACGGTGAAACCCAGTGGGTCCGCCGTCCACGGAAAGAAGTCGCCGTTCGTTCCGGCAACCGCTCCGGAGCGTGCAACCGCCGAGGAGACCACCTCCCGCGTGGAGGAGTTGATGCGGTCGTTCGCAACGAACGCCCCCACGCTGGCGCGGCTCAGGTCTACCTTCAGCACTGTGACCACCAGCGGAAGGGCCGGGCGGACGATCTCGGTGAAGGTGACGCCCGGAGCCACGGGCCGGGTATAGACGCGCTCGGCGTTGTTTTGGGCCGCCAGTGGCGCTGCGGTGAACAGGATAGCCACTACGGCGGCGATAGAACGGAATCGCAGGCTCATTTCTCGATCAACTCCACATTCGCGCGCGGGACTGTGACCACCCTGCCGTCCGACAGGCGCGCGATAAGCACCCGGACTGTCGCTCCCGAGGGGACCGTCTGAAGCTGTGCGGGAAGCTCCACCACCTCGCCCAGCAAGCCGAAGTTGGGCTCACGGATGATGCGGATGGTGCTTCCGACCTCCAGCACCCCCCTTCCCGGCGTGCCGGCGTCTCCCGCGGCGGTGTCGCGGGGAACAATGACCTCCGGCCGGATGACCCCGGCGCGGATCTGTGTGGCACCGTTGATGGAGGCCGTCTCACCCTCCAGCTCTGTGAAAAGCTCCCAGGTGCGGTCCGCCATCCTCAGCGAGCCGAAACCCTCCGTCAGGATGAGTGTGGCCGGAACCGGCTCCTGCCCGGTGATGGCGACACCGATATCGTGGCCGAGATAACCGATCAGATCCTCGTCCACCACGCCTCCGACGACGAATCCCACCGCGCCTTTCTCCGCCGCCGCGCGGATGGCATCCAGGCTCGCGCCCGCCCCGCCCACAACCAGGCACCCAGCCACATCGTCCGGGATGTCATCGGGCGTTACGTTGCGGTCCGGCCCCGCGACCACCACGCGGATGCGTCCGCAACGCTCGCCCCCCACCCCGAAGATGCCCTGGATGAGCGCCCCGCGGGTCTCGACGACCGCGCCTTCACGCGGCAGGATCTCCGTGACCGTGCCGCGGATGTAGGCGGTCACCTCCACAGGTGAAGGCGCTTCCCGTATGCCGATATTGCCGGAGACGGGGTTGATCATCTCGACCCGCCCGGAGACGGGAGCACGGCACTCGTTCTTGAACAGCCCGAAGAAACTGGTGCTCCGGCAGAGCACGTCGCCCTTCTCAACCTGATCGCCTTCCTTGACCAGCAGATACTGCGGCAGGTCGTGAGGTTCCTGACCCAGCAGCTCCGCCGCGCGGACGGTGCGCATGATGCCGGGCAGCTCGGCGCGCGCCAGAACGTCCTGCGGCTCCACCTTTGCCCCTACGTCTACCAGAACTTCTCCGGGAAGGGGCAACCTCCGGGTCTTACGGACAAGCACGCTGCGGCTGACGGTCAGGCCGGGGGTGTAAGCAGTGGCCATACGTCTATACCTCCTCCGGAAGCCCGAACGCCTGCCTGGTGCGGCGCATCAGGGCGGCCCTCTCCGCAGGCTCCGCCGGGATAACCATCGGACGTCCCCGGCCGTCCAGGATGAGTCCCACCACCCCGCCTTCCAGCATGCCGCGCACAGCCTTACCCCGGCCGGCGCCAGCGTCCCATCCTTTCGCCGGGACGATCTCCGCCTCAAACGTCTCGCCCTCGCCGAGAGGCAGCACGCGGACCTCGCCGAACTCCACAGATTCGGTCCTGCCGCCGAACGAGACCTTGCAGACCTGACTGCCCGGCTTCCCGGTCCCCGCCGGCGCCACCACCGTGCCCAGACGGATGAGGCAATCGCGCTGGAACACCGCCGTGGCGGCCTCCGGCTGCAGGGTGCTCAGTACCCCGAGCTGCGGCATCATGAAGATGGAATCCACCGCCAGGCGCGTAATGCCCTCCGGCTGATACGCGTCCAGCATCATCAGCGCCGCCTCGGTCCGTCTCGGAGCATGGGAGAGCACCCCTCCGCTTCCGATGATGAGATCGCAGCGCATCATATCCACCAGAGTCGCTCCGGTCTGCGCCTGCGACAGCATATCGCCGACGGTGCGGGTCTGTTGCACACCCATCAGGCCGCGCGCGAGCATCTTGTGATGCTCGAAAGCCAGCCGCAGCGCCTCCCGTGCGACCGCCTGCTCCACCATCAGATCTTCCAGAGTCTCCGGGATGGTTGTAGGGCGGATCATCTTGTTGCGCAGGCGGTTGCGGATGCTCCAGCGGTCCGCCTCGAAGGGCAGCCACCGGACGATGTTCTCGATGCCCGCCTCCGCCAGAACGTTGCAGATGGAGTAGCTCATCCCCAGATTCGCGCTGACGGTGCGGTTATAAATCCCCTGGAAGACGGAGAAGACATCCGTGGTGGCCCCTCCGATATCCACCGCCAGCACCTGCACCCCCAGTTGCTGGGCAGCGGTCTGAACCATCTTGCCGACTGCATTCGGGGTGGACAGGATGCCGGCATCGGTCCAGGTGGAAAGCTTGCTGTAGCCGGGTGCCTGCTGCATCACGTGCTGCAGGAAAAGCTCGTGGATGGCCTCGCGGGCGGGGTAAAGGTCTTCGCGGTCGAGCTGAGGCCGGAGGTTCTCCGTGATGCGCAGGTCCACCCGTCCATCCAGGAGCTGGCGAACAGCGTCCCGCGCGTCGCGGTTCCCGGCATAGATGACGGGCAACTTCATATTGCCGCCCAGGCGGGGCTTCGGGTCGGCCGCTACGAGCATCTCGGCGATGTCCACCAGATGGGATACCGTTCCGCCGTCCGT
>CALCJH010000388.1 GCA_937967775.1 uncultured bacterium
GGAAAAAGTACTGCAGGATACCGACCGGGACTACTTCATGTCCGGGGAGGAAGCCCGCGAATACGGCATTGTTGATGCCGTCATGGACAAGGACTCTCGCTAAGGCTGAAAGCCGGGCGGGTGGATGCGCCGGGGGCGAGAACGGTGAAGGAACGGCGCACGGCGCGTCGAACATCTTCGCCGGACGGCGCATAATCAGGAGGCGGTATTGGCCAGAATCGGTTTGGATCGCAACGACTCGCGGTGTGCTCTGTGCGGCAAGCCGCGTGAGCAGGTCAGGAAGCTCATTCTGGGAGTGTACGGGGGAGTCTGCCTGGACTGCGTGGACCTGTGCAATGAGATCGTGCGCGGCGAGAACGCCAAGGCGGAGCGCTCGGCCGATCTCGGAACGCTGCCCAAGCCCAAGGAGATCTACCGGCATCTGTCCCAGTATGTGGTGGGGCAGGAGAAGGCCAAGCGTATCCTCTCCGTCGCCGTCTACAACCATTACAAGCGGATCAACTCGCCGCAGTCAGACGTCGAGCTTTCCAAATCCAACATCCTGCTGATCGGCCCCACAGGGTGCGGAAAGACCCTGCTGGCTCAGACGCTTGCCCGGATCCTGAAGGTGCCCTTCGCCATCGCCGACGCCACCAGCCTGACGGAGGCCGGGTATGTGGGTGAGGATGTGGAAAACATCCTGCTGAAGCTCCTGCAGGCGGCGGACGGGCATGACAACATTCAGAGCGCCGTCAAGGCGGCGGAGCGCGGCATTGTCTACATTGACGAGATAGATAAGATCGCGCGCAAGGCCGACAACCCCTCCATCACGCGGGACGTCTCTGGCGAGGGAGTCCAGCAGGCGTTGCTCAAGATCATCGAGGGCACAGTGGCCAACGTGCCCCCGCAGGGAGGCCGTAAGCATCCGCAGCAGGAGTATGTGCAGATCAACACGTCCAACATCCTGTTCATCTGCGGAGGCGCCTTCGAAGGGCTGGACCGGATGATCGAGCGGCGCCTTGCGGACAAGACGCTCGGTTTCCGGGCTCCGGCGGAGTCGCGGCAGGCCAGGGATGTGGGCGAACTGCTCTCGATGGTGATGCCGGACGACCTGCTGAAGTACGGGCTTATCCCTGAGTTCATCGGGCGCCTTCCCGTCATCGCCACCCTTGGCGGACTGGATCAGGAAGCGCTGGTGCGCATTCTGGTGGAGCCGAAGAACGCGTTGGTCAAGCAATACCAGAAGTTCTTCGAGCTGGACGGGGTGGAACTGGTCTTCACAGATGAGGCGCTGGAGGCCATCGCGGCGGAAGCGTATCAGCGCGGAGTGGGAGCACGGGCGCTTCGCACCATCATCGAGGAGGTGATGCTCAACATCATGTATGAGATCCCCTCCCTGGAAGATATCAAGAGGTGCGTAGTCACGCGCGAGACCATCACCGAGCGCAAGGATCCCACAGTGCTCACAATGGAGGAATTGAAGCAGGCAAGTTGACCGCCGGCGGCGAACCGGCAGACATGACCTGCGTTTCACGGGGCGCTTCCACGGCCGCGAAAGCGATACGGCCGTGGAAGTTCGCTTTTTTCCCGCAGGCGGATCTCCAAGGGTGAAGTTGCACAGGGCCGGGGAGCGCCCGGTACGCCCCCTGCGGCGTTGACTCAGAAACGGTCTGGAAGGTTTATGGCGCGCAGACAGAGGTTTACAGAGGAAGCTCCCGAGGAGAGCAGAGGCAGAGACGTGTCCCGGCGTCTGCCCCGCACTCTGCCTCTCTTGCCGGTGCGTGACAACGTCTACTTCCCCCATATGCTTTTCCCGCTGTTTGTCGGCAGGGAGAAGTCCGTCCGGGCGCTGGAGGAGGCGACCTCGGCGCGGCGTTACATTCTTCTGGTGGCGCAGCGGGACATGACCGTGGAGGATCCGGAACCGGACGATCTGTACGGCGTGGGGGTGGTGGCGGAGGTTCTGCAAATCCTGAAAGTGCCGGATGGCACCGTCCGGGTGATGCTGGAGGGGCTGGAGCGGGTGCAGATTCTCCGGTTCCTGCAGCAAGAGCCGTTTTTCCGCGTGCAGGTGCAGCCGCTACGGAGCCGGCTGGTGAAGTCGCTGGAGGTGGAGGCTCTGATGCGCAGCATCACCTCCCAGTTCGAGCAGCTGGTCAACAACGGGCGCAACGTCCCGCCCGAGGTTCTGATCAATGTCATCAACATTGACGACCCGGGCAAGCTGGCAGACACCATCACTCCCTACCTCCCCCTCCGCGTAGATCAGAAGCAGGAGATCCTTGAGACCACGGACGTTCAGGAGCGTCTGGAGAAGCTATCGCTGATCCTGAAGAAGGAACTGGAGATCCTGGAGATCCAGCGCAGCATCCGCTCGCGGGTGGAAAAGGAGATGGGCGACTCGCAGCGCGAGTTCTTCCTGCGCGAGCAGATGAAGGCCATCCAGCAGGAGCTTGGCGAGCGGGACGAAAGAACGGTCGAGATTGACGAGTACCGGGAGCGCATCGCCCAGTGCGGCGCTCCGCCAGACGTGCAGGAAAGGGCGCTGAAGGAGGTCAGCCGCCTGGAGAAGATGCCCTACTCCGCGCCGGAGGGCGTGGTCATCCGCACCTACCTGGACTGGCTGCTGGGACTTCCCTGGGCCGAGGAGACGCCGGACGACCTTGACGTGGAGCAGGCGGAACGCATTCTGGACGAGGACCACTACGGTCTTGCCCGGCCCAAGGAGCGGATTCTGGAGTTTCTGGCTGTCCGGAAGCTGGCAGGCTCGCTCAAAGGGCCCATCCTCTGCTTCTACGGCCCGCCGGGCGTGGGGAAGACATCCATCGGCAAGTCCATTGCGCGGGCGCTGGGACGCAAGTTCGTCCGCATCTCCCTGGGAGGCATCCGGGACGAGGCGGAGATACGCGGCCACCGCCGCACGTATGTGGGCGCTCTGCCGGGAAGGATCATCCAGGGCATCAAACAGGCCGGCTCGCGCAATCCCGTCTTTATGCTGGATGAGATTGACAAGGTGGGGGCGGATTTCCGGGGAGACCCGTCCGCCGCGCTGCTGGAGGCCCTGGACCCGGAACAGAACGAATCCTTCAGCGACCACTATCTGGAGGTGCCGTTCAACCTCAGCAACGTGATGTTCATCACCACGGCGAACGTGCTGGACACCATCCCGCCCGCCCTTCGGGACCGGATGGAGGTCATCCCGTTCACGGGCTATACCGAAGAGGACAAGCTGCAGATCGCGCGGCAGTTCCTGGTGCCCAAGCAGCTCCGGGAGCACGGCATCAAGGAGTCGCGCCTGACATTCGAGGACGCCGCGCTCCGGGAACTGATCCGCCAGTACACGCGCGAAGCGGGCGTCCGCAACCTGGACCGGGAGATCGCGGGCATCTGCCGTAAGGTGGCGCGGAAGATCGCCGCCGGGCGCAAGGGGAAGATCCAGGTGAAGGTAGCGGACCTGCCCGCATACCTCGGTAAGCCTCGCTTCCGCTACGGACGCGCGGAGGAGAAGGATGAGGTGGGCGCGGCCACGGGCCTGGCGTACACAGAGTTCGGAGGCGACGTCATCACGGTGGAGGTGGGGCTGGTGCGCAGCCAGAAAGGGTCGCTCATTCTGACCGGCCAGCTCGGAGACGTGATGAAGGAGTCGGCGCAGGCGGCCCTCACATTCATCCGCTCCCGGGCGGCGCAACTGGGCTTTGACGAAGACTTCCAGTCCTCCTCGGACATCCATATCCACGTTCCTGCGGCCGGGGTGCCGAAGGACGGGCCGTCGGCCGGGGTGACGATCGCAGTGGCCCTGGCATCAGCGCTGACCGGGCGTCCCGTGCGTAAGGATGTTGCTATGACAGGGGAGATCACCCTGCGGGGACGTATCCTGCCCATCGGTGGTCTGAAGGAGAAGGTGCTGGCGGCGCACCGGGCGGGCATCCGCACAGTCGTCATGCCCCGGGAGAACGAGAAGGATATCGAGGACATTCCGGAGCACGTGGTCAAGGAGATGGATCTGCGAATGGTGGACCACGCCGACGAGGTGCTGGAGATCGCGCTCCTGACGAAATGATGGAAGCGCTTTCCATTCTTGTGCCGCGGGTGACGGGCCGGGAGGCGCCGTGAACTATCTAGGGGTAGACATCGGGACGACGGGCTGCAAGGCACTCGCATTCGACGGCGAAGGACGTCTGCTGGCGTCCGCTTACCGGGAATATCCCCTCCATCTCACCAGGGACGGCGGGGCCGAGCTGGACTCCGGGCTCGTGATGGAGTGCTGTTTCCAGGTCATCCGCGAGGCCGCGGCGGGAGCCGGAGCGGGATCCGTGGCAGCCCTGGCGGTTTCAAGTCAGGGAGAAGCCTTCACCCCGCTGGATTCCGCCGGGAACCCGCTGCACGGGGCGATGGTCAGCTCGGATACCCGGTCTGCGGCATACATCCCGCAGTGGCTGGAGGAGTTCGGGGAAGATCGGCTGTATCGTGCCACCGGCCACACGGCTCATCCGATGTTCACGCTCTTCAAGCTCGCGTGGATGCGGGATCAGCGTCCGCAAGTCTTCGCCGAGGCGCGGCGCTTCCTGTGTTTCGAAGATCTTCTGGGCTTCCGGCTGGGTGTGGACCCCGCGATGGGTTGGCCTCTCGCCGGACGGACCATGATGTTCGATGTCTGCCGCCACGCCTGGGACGGCGAGATCCTGGAGCGCGCCGGGGTTCGGGAGGAGCAGCTGGCACGGCCCCTCGCCTCCGGCAGCGTGGCCGGGGAGGTCTCCGACGCGGCCGCCCGGGACCTGGGGCTTCGTCCCGGCGCCCTGGTGGTGACGGGCGGGCATGATCAGACCGTGGGAGCGCTCGGTGCAGGGGTCACCTCACCCGGCGTTGCGATGTATGCAACCGGCACGGTGGAATGCATCACAGCGGCGATGCCCGGGGCGGTTTTCTCGGAGGATCTCCGCCGGGCCAACCTCTGCACCTACGACCACGCCGCTCCCGGACTGTATGCCACCATCGCTTTCAGCCTGACCGGGGGCAACATCCTCAAGTGGTTCCGGGACAATTTCGGGCAGCAGGAGGTTCTGGAGGCAGGGCGCACCGGGCGTGATCCATACGAACTGTTGCTCGAACAGGCGCAGGA
>CALCJH010000389.1 GCA_937967775.1 uncultured bacterium
TCGGAGATGACAGTGCGAATGCGATGGCCCTCAAACGGCCGCTCCTTAGCTTCTGCCGGAACCGTGGCCTGCGGTGGCGGCACCAGCCGGGCATTCTCCAGCGCCGCTCTGCGCTCCCGCACCTCGGCGGCCGATGCGGATTCCTCCACCTGCCGGCAAGTCTCTTCCAGGGTGGCAAGGTCCCGCCTGAGAGTGGGGAGGCGTTCCGCCGCGTGCTTGATGCGGTCGGCGGCGCGGCGTGCCTGACGGAACGCCCGTTCCACGTTCTCCGAAGGACTGAGATCCGGTCTCAGCTCGATGCTGACGGGCCTCATCGAAGGATCGAAATAGTCGGGGACCTCCGCGCAGGAGCTTCCAGGCTGGATGAGCTGGCAAGACGCCGCCAGGTTCTCGGCCATCCTCCTCAACGCGTCAGGTTTTTCGGGTTGCTGGAGGATGGCTTCAAGCTCCCGGATCTCCTCCCGCATCCGCTCTGCGCTGCGCCGTATCGCCACAAGGGTCTGCGAGCGCTCGTCCTCAAGCTCACGAGTCGCGATCTCCTCCCGGACAGCGTGTTCAAGGGCTTCGGAGATGTGAGGCCTGGGATGCTGAGCCGCAGCAGTTCGGTGCTTGAGAGGAACGGGATAAACCTCTTCGATGCGCCGGCCGGGCTCCCGCAGGATCACCGGCGCAAACGGCCCCGCTGGAATAAGCGCCAGCAAGGCTTCCAGTTCCCAGAATACCGCATCGGATTCTGGGCTGCCGGCGCGGTGGATCGCCTCGGCGGCAAGGATGGGACTGACTCCGGAGAACTCGCGGACCAGCCAGGCCGCCACTTCGGCCAGGTCGCCGGGATTCTCGCCGAACTTCTCGCCCCACATCCGCCGGAACTCCTGCGGCCCGGCATTTTCAAGCTCCAGCCTGCTTGTGGGCGGTGGTTCGTAGGGGCGGCCCGGCAGGATCTGGCGGGCCCGGCTCTGCCGCGCGCCCACAGTCTTGATGGCGCCCAGAATGGTTCCCCCACCGTCCAGAAGGACGATGTTGGAGTGACGGCCCATGACCTCGCAGACCAGCGTGCGGGATTCAGTACCTGTGCCCGTGAAAGTGAGGTGAAGAATGCGGTCTTTGCCTTCCTGGCGGACAGACTGAATGCGCCTTCCCTCCAGGTGCCTGCGAAGAAGCTGGCAGAAATGCGGCGGGGTGGGGGGGACGGCCCGTCGGATTCCCGTGAGATGCGCCCGGGCGAAGCGGGCGTCCGCACTGAAAAGCGCCTGAGCCTCGCGTCCTCCGGCCCTGCAAACCAGAACCACCTCCAGTTCAAGCGGCTGGCGCACCTGATGGACTATCATTCCGGTGAGCGCCTGCGACATCTCAGCCGCGCAGGCCGCCATTGTGAGCGCGTCGTAAATCATTCCGGGCACACTATAGCACGTGCGACGCGCGGAGAACCGGACGCCGGAGAGATGCGATGGAAATCCGCCAGACCGACGACTACCTGCCCGAAGAAGAAGACCGCTACGGCGTCAACGAGATCAACGAGTACGACTTTGAATACTGGATGCCGGTGGAGGCGCGGGAGCGCAGACGGCGGATTTTGCTGCGCGCGACAGCGGTGCTCCTTGCGCTTGCATTCGGCGCGATGGCGCTCTGGCTATTCCAGTAAGAGGAACCTTTCAGCCACCGATAAGACGGGACCAGAATCCTCGCTTTTTCGGAGTCCCTCCGGCCTGAGCGTCCCGCTCCTCCTGCTCACGCACAAGCCGGTCCAGCGCCTCGCGGGCTTCTGCGGCTTCGCTGCCGTCCCGGTTGTCCGTGCCTTCGGGAAGAGGTTTTTCTGCCCTTGTGCGGGAAGGACCGGCCCCGGAGATTGCTCCGGTAGACAACTTGCGGCGCGGGGTGGGGGTAGGACTTACGAAAATATCCTTCGGCGGCGGAACCGCCGTCCGGGGCGGGTTGGAAAAGCTTTGCTCGTGATCTCCCCCCGAGGCTGATACCGTCTCCCGAGGGGAAGGACTCTCCTGCTCCGTGACTTCGGAAAACACGGCCTCCCGGACATCCGTGTCTTGAGCCGCGGCAGCATCGCCGGTCGTCTGCTTTGGGGCCGGCTCTTCTTCGACGACTACCGCAGCAACGGTCTCGGCATATTCCTCTTCCTGAGGGGGCGCGGCCGGGGCCTGCTGCGACGCTGCTGTTTCCTGAGGGGAGGCAGGGCCTGCTGCGGGGGAGGGTACGGCGGCAGGTTTCTCGTCCTGTATCGAAGGCTGCTGCGGAGGACTCTGCACAGTTGTTGCCCCAGCACCCTTCATTGCCTTCTCCGTACCCTCCAGCGTCTCCGCGATCTCCTGGGAGAGTTCGCCGGTCATACGGAAAAGGTCGTTGATGCGTCGGATGCGGTCGTCTATCTCATACTGTACGGTCTGAGCCTGCTCCGGGTCGGCTTCTGCCTGGGCGGAGACCGTCTCCGGCAGCGCGCGCGCCAGTTCTCCGAACTCCAGACTGAGCATGGCGGTTGCGTTCTGCGCCTTCGCCAGCATGATGTGCGAGCGGTTCAGCATGACGTGCATTTCGCGCTGCCGCTCCAGCAATGTTTCCACAGTGTTGTCCTGACGAAGCTCGCGCGAGCGGTATTTTTCCAGCTCCTCGCTGAGCAGGCGCGCTTTGGCCGCATAGACACTGCGCTCCCGCTGCAGGCGGGCCACCTTCTGCTCCAGCTCGCGCACCTGCGCCAGCAGTTCCTGAACCGTCGGGGAGTTCTGCTCCTGATAGTCTGTGTCCACCGTGCTGTTCCTGTCCCGTGGTCAGTCCTGATCCGTGGGGGGATGTGTGTCGAACCGGTCTCCCGGCTTCAGATGACGCCCCCGGGCAAAG
>CALCJH010000390.1 GCA_937967775.1 uncultured bacterium
CGGGCGCATACCGCCCGGGCCCCCTTTGTCGTTCCCTAAAACCTTCTTCCTTCCTTGGTTTCGACTCGTCCAGCTGTGCCGGAGGGTTCAACCGGTGCAGTTCCGTACCAACCTGAAGGACAGAGGCATCTGAAGCGTCCGCAGTGATTCTGAAAAACCAGGGAACCAATGGGCCCCATCCGCACGTTTTGGCCGTGCTTGCGTGAGGCTCCGGGAAGTCAAGCTCTCCGGCGGCTTACCGTGCAGTGTGAGGTAGGAGGTTTTATCTCTTGAAAAGCGCCTTCAAGTTCTCAGGGGCGGTTCTGCTGGCCGCGGCAAGCATCCTACTCGTTCCGGCAGCAGAGGTTCGGGTGAAGAAAGCGGAGGTGCGGCCGGGCTGGTGGAAAATCAGCGTGGAGTATCCGCGTTTCGGTTCCCACGGAACTGTCTCGTCCCGCGCCAGTGCGGTCTGCCGGGCCGCCGAGCAAGCCGAGTTCAACGCGTTCCGCAAAGAGGCACAGCAGGCGATACCCACACTCCGGCAGAGAGGCTCCAAGGCGGCGTTTGAACTCACGGTCATCCCCACCGTCTTGCTGGATTCCAACACGCTTTGCAGCGGCTACGTCGAGCGCTACGCGTTCACCGGCGGGGCCCACGGCACAACAACCTTCACCGCCATCAACTATGGACGCATCCGGGGACAGGTGAGATCGCTGCAGCTTTCTGACCTGTTTGTGAAGGGCGCTGATGCCGTCGGGCAGGCATCGGAGGCGATCATTCGGGAGCTTCGCAAACGACCATCTCCGCCCTCCTACGTTGCGTCCGGGGAATGGACCCGCCTGACGGGCGCCCAGACGAGGCGCTTCACCGTCTACAAGCTGGGACTGGTGTTTCTGTTCGATCGGGGAGATCTCGGCCCGCAGTCTGATGGGGCCGTGAAGGTGCTCGTTCCGTTCGATGCCCTGCCGGGTTTGGACCGCGGCGGCATTCTGAGACCCGTTCTCGCGCGGGCGGAGACGCTTTCCCGGGCCAGTCTGACAGGCGGCCGATGGCATCTGCGGTCCATTACATACAACGACGACACCGTCTTTCAAACTGATAACTCAAACGACAGTTGGATCGAGTTTCGGGACGGACGTGTTCAGGGCATAGCTGGCGTGAACCGGTTCACCGGAACGTATTCTGTGGGGCGCAACAGAACCCTTAAGATAGGCACTCTCGCGATGACCCGCGCCCTGAATGCTCCGGGATCTACTGCGGCCGAGTTCGAGAAGCGGGTGGGCGAGGTTACGAGCTATCTTTTTCAGGACGGCAACTTGATTCTGGAACTGCCTTACGATTCGGGCGTGATGAGATTTTCTCGGTAGCGGGACTTGGCCGGCAGGGATAACCGGTACGGGCTGGCCGTCGGGGAGGACGGCCAGCCCTTTTCCTGAACAGTAAATGGCCCCGGGAGCAGGAAGGTTGAGACAGAACGCTCGCATCCGTGTGGTGCTGGACACAAACTGCTTTCTCGCCGCACACTGGAATCCGTCCAGCGCGTCCGCGCGCATCATCAGGATGTGTCTGCAGGGCAAACTGCGGCATCTCTGCACCCCCGCCGTTGCGCGCGAACTGCGTCGGATGGTGGCTCAGGTCGGGGCCCGGCCGGAGTTCATCCGGTTGGTGGAGCAATTCCTCAGCACTGCGGAAGTTGTGGAGCCGGTTGCGGTGCCGGAGCGGGCGGCGGATCCGGAGGATCAGAAGTTTTTGGAGTGCGCTGCCGCCGGCGCGGACTATCTGGTCTCCAGCGACAACCATCTGCTGGATGTGCGCGGGACCGGACGAGCACTGGTGGTGAAGCCCAGCCGGGTTCTGCGTTACCTGAAGGAGGACAAAGGAGAGAAGGAATAGCCCTAGCCAGACGGCAGGGGACGCGTTCTCTCGTCGGTCCGCGCCCCCGCCTATCGCCGTCAAAAAAAGAAGGCGGTAGGCCGGAAAGCTTCCTCGGTTAGAAACAGAGACTCTCCGCCGGCTCTGTGGTGTCTTACTGTCTTCTCAGCGTAAAGTCCAGACTGTGTTCTAAACCGCAGGTTCAGCGGCCCACCGCCTCTATTGTAGCAGGCGCACGTCTGCAAGTCCAGACCGGCCTGCAACATTTTCATTCTTCCACATCGCCCCCCCGGTGCACCGCGTCAGGGGGCCGGAAGCGGATCGGGATCCACCAGATACTTGTCGTACGGCCAGAACGGTGCCCAGCGGTCGGGCATCGGCCCGGTCCAGCCGCCCCGGACACGATAGAACACGAAACTGTTCGGCTTCGCTACGTATCGCCCCCAGCGCCCCGCGGCCCAGGTGTCGGGCGGAAAGACAGTCTCCACGTGCCCGTCACAGAAGACAGCGTTCATCTTCCCGTTGTGCATACAGACCGGCAGCCCTTCCGGCCCCTCGATAACCGGCGATCCGTTCCGGTAGCAGTATACCTCGTTCGTGTAGTCCTGATATCCCTCGAATATCAGGATGGTGCGTGACGGGGTCTCCACGGCCGATGCACGCAGCCCCCGGTATTCCCAGCCGTTGCGGCCGCGATTCCAGGGACGCAGGAAGTCGTTGAAAGCGTAGCTGCGCCCCAGGCTGTTGGAGCGTCCGCCCACCGGTTCCGTGGTCAAGGGCTTCTTGCCCAGCGGGCATCGCCAGACGGTCTCCCCGGCGGACTTGCTTCTGAGGTAGACGTCCAGCCCTCCGTTCACGAACTCATCCCAGGCCGGAAGAGGGAAGCCCTTTGCCGTCCTGAGCGTCAGATCTTCCCCACCCGGATACGGCAGGATGCCGGCCCAGTCATCCACATACATCGCGGCTGCCCATCCGAGCTGCCTGAGATTACACAGGCAGCGCGCCCTCTGTGATGTCTGCCGAGCCCTGGTGAATACCGGGAACAGCATCCCGGCCAGAATTGCAATCACCGCGATGACCACCAGAAGCTCGATCAGCGTAAACGCGCGGCTCTGGCCGCGGATGTCTGCTTCTCCTCGTGCCGGGTCCGGCCTCATACCCCCTCCTCGCCGCCCTGCCACAGAGGCATCACGGGGCGGCCGCCTGTCGTAAGGTTTGTGCCCGGTTGCTGTGATCCCGCGCCCGGGCGAGGCAATACTACAGCATGCGGGACCATCTGTCAACGGAAAATGGGGCAAAAATCCACCGAAGGAACTGCCAAGTGTCCAGGGCGAAGCTTCCCGCAGAGACTGCCCTTCGGGAGGCGAGTGTGAGAAGAGGTTTGATCCTGCTGGCGTCAATGGCGGCCCTTTCCTGCCCGGTGTCCGCCGCTGTTGATGCGGAACTGGCCCGGCGTGCGGCCTGGTGGACGGAGGCGCGCTTCGGGATGTTCATCCACTGGGGGGTCTACGCCGTTCCGGCCGATTCCACCCTGCTGAATGGCAGCCGGGGGGCGGCGGAATGGTATCTCACCAACAAGCGGATGCCCATTGACGACTACCGCCGCTTCGCGGCCCGGTTCAACCCCGGGCGCTACGATGCCGCGCAGTGGGTGAAAATCGCCCGGCAGGCGGGGATGCGCTACATCATCATCACATCCAAGCACCACGACGGCTTCTGCCTGTGGGACAGTGCGCTGACGGACTGGAGCATTTCAAAAGCCACCCCCTTCCAGCGCGACGCACTGCGAGAGCTTTCACGGGAGTGCAGGCGTCAGGGGATGCCTCTGGGATATTACTACTCCATCATGGACTGGAGCCATCCCGACTATCTGCCCCGGCGGGCCTGGGACACGCGGCCTGCGGAAGGAGCCGATTTCGAACGCTACGTCCAGTATATGAAAGGCCAGGTCAGGGAGCTGATCGGAGGGTATGGTCCGGTCCGGGTGCTGTGGTTCGACGGGGAATGGGAGGACACCTGGACACACGAACGCGGGGTGGACCTGTACAACTGCGTCCGCACCCTGGCACCGGACATCCTGATCAATAACCGGGTGGACAAGGGCCGCAAAGGGATGCAGGGCATGACCCGCGAGGGAGACTTCCGCGGCGACTTCGGCACCCCGGAGCAGGAGGTTCCGCCGGAGGGCTTCCCCGACGGGCGTCTGTGGGAAAGCTGCATCACCATCAATCACACGTGGGGATACGCGGAGAATGACACGGATTGGAAATCCTCCACCCAGCTCATCCGGCTGCTCTGCGACGTAGCGGGGAAGGGTGGGAACCTGCTGCTGAACGTCGGGCCGAAGGCGGACGGCACGTTTCCGGAGGCCATCACGGAGCGCCTGCTGGAGATGGGCCGCTGGCTGCAGGCGAACGGTGAGGCCATCTACGGAACATCGGCCGGGATGCTGAAAGATCTTCCGGAGGGAGTCCGCTGCACACGGCGCGGCAGCACGCTTTATCTGCACGTGTTCGAGTGGCCGGAGGAGGGTCTGACCATCCGGGGCGTTTCCGCGCTGCCGGTGCGGGCGCGCGTGTTGGCCACGGGAGAGGAGATACCGGTCGCGCGCGTGGGGCGCACAGGGATCCGCGTCGCCCGGCCCTCCGAGACGGATCCGGCCGTTACCGTGGTGCGGCTGGACATCGGCTCCGGACTCCGCTGATAGGTAGCCCCGCGCCCGGCAACGCCGGCGCGGGGCTACTGAGACTTTCTCCGCCTGCAAAGAGCCTTCAGGCAGCCGCCTTCGTTCCCTTCTTCCAGGCCGGACGGCGGGCTTCATAGGCTGCGATCTTGTCCTCGTGCTGCAGCGTCAGCCCAATGTCATCCAGCCCATTCAGAAGACAGTGGCGCCGGAACGGATCCACCTCGAAGCTTACGCTCCAGCCGGAGCCGTCCGATATGGTCTGCGACTCCAGGTCCACGGTAAGCTGGTAGCCGGGCTGACTCTTGGCCGCGTCCATAATACGCCGGACCACGTCCTCTTCCAGCTTCACGGGAAGGATGCCGTTCTTGAAGCAGTTGTTGTAGAAGATGTCCGCGAACTGCGACGCGATCAGCGCCCTGAACCCGTAGTCCTTCAGCGCCCAGGGAGCGTGCTCGCGCGAGGAGCCGCAACCGAAGTTGCGGCCGGTCACCAGAATGGTGGCTCCCTGGTACTCCGGCTGGTTCAGCTCGAACGCCGGGTCCGGCGTCTTGCCGTCCTCAAGATACCTCCAGTCGAAGAAAAGGAACTGCCCGAACCCTGTGCGCTCGATACGCTTCAGGAACTGCTTCGGGATTATCTGATCCGTGTCCACGTTCACGCGGTCCAGCGGAGCGACGATGCCGGTCAGCTTGGTGAAGGGTTCCATCTCTCTTTTGACTCCTCAGATATCCCAGTCCCGGACGTCCACCAGATGTCCGGCGATCGCGGCGGCCGCAGCCATCTCCGGGCTCACCAGATGCGTCCGGCCGCCCTTGCCCTGCCGCCCCTCGAAGTTGCGGTTGGAGGTGGATGCGCAACGCTCTCCCGGCTGCAGGATGTCGGGGTTCATCCCCAGGCACATGCTGCAGCCCGCCTCGCGCCATTCGAACCCGGCCTCCCGGAAGATGCGGTCCAATCCTTCTTCCTCCGCCTGGCGTTTCACCGTCGCGGAACCGGGCACCACCAGCGCCCGCAGACCGGGTGCTACCTTCTTGCCCTTGACAATGGCCGCCGCTGCCCGCAGATCCTGCAGGCGTCCGTTGGTGCAGCTCCCGATGAAAACCGTGTCCAGTTTGATCTCCTGCATCGGAGTGCCGGGCTCAAGACCCATATACTTCAGCGCCTGCTCCGCGGCGCGGCGGTCGGTCTCGTCCTCAAAACTGGAAGGATCCGGCACGCAGCCTGTAATGGGAGCCACCTGCTCCGGCGAGGTTCCCCACGTGACATACGGCTCAAGGGTCGAGGCATCCAGCGTCTCCACGCGATCATAGACGGCATCCGGATCGCTCGGGAGAGACTTCCAGTATTCCAGCGCTTCCTCCCAGTCACGGCCTTTCGGAGCGTAAGGACGGCCTTCCATGTAGGCGAAGGTCTTCTCATCCGGGGCGATCATCCCGGCCCGCGCGCCGGCCTCGATGCTCATGTTGCAGATGGTCATGCGCTCTTCCATGCTGAGAGAGCGCACCACGCTGCCGGTGTATTCCACCACATAGCCGGTGGCGCCGTCCGTGCCGATCTTGCCAATGATGGCCAGAATGACATCCTTGGCGGTCACCCCGCGGGGCAGCGCCCCGTCCACCCGGATCTCCATGGTCTTCGGCCGGGACTGCAGCAGCGTCTGCGTGGCCAGCACGTGCTCCACCTCGCTGGTGCCGATACCGAAGGCCAGCGCGCCGAACGCGCCATGCGTGCTGGTGTGGCTATCGCCGCAGACGATGGTCAGACCCGGCTGGGTCAGTCCCAGTTCCGGTCCAATGACGTGCACAATGCCCTGGCGCGGGCTGAAGATATCATAAAGCTCGATGCCGAACTCCCGGCAGTTGCGCTCCAGGGTCTCCATCTGCTGCTTCGAGATGGGATCCTGGACGGGCAGAGAGCGGTCCGTCGTCGGCACGTTGTGGTCCATGGTGGCCACCGTGAGATCCGGGCGGCGCACCTTACGCCCGCTCAGGCGCAATCCCTCGAACGCCTGAGGCGAGGTCACCTCGTGGACCAGGTGCAGGTCAATGTAGAGCAGCGCCGGCCGGCCGGGCTCCTCGTGCACCACATGGTCTTCCCACACCTTTTCGAACATCGTTCTGGGCATGTGCAGTCCTCACCTGTCGCTGTCCGCACCGGTATGCGCCGGGATGGCGCGTGTGCGGGATATCATGGAGACTATATAGAGCAGACAGGGCCGGATGGGCAAATCCCTTTCTGAAAGGAACCGCCCTCCGGCGGCAAGGAGAGCACCATGCAGAAGATCCGCGCGGCCGCCGTCTCGATGGAGAACTGGATCGGCCAGCAAGACCAGGCCATCGCCAGGATGGCGGAGTGGACGCAGAAGGCGGCGGAACAGGGAGCGGAGTTCATTGTCTTCCCGGAGCTGTGTGTCAACGGTTATATGCACTCCACGCACACCCTGAAGTATGCGGAGAGCATTCCCGGCCCTTCCACGTCCCGGCTTTCGGAACTGGCCGGCCAGCACAACGTGACGCTGTGCTTCGGGATGCTGGAGAACATCTCTGACGTCGTCTACAACACGCAGGTGATCGTGGACGGCAGCGGCATCCTGGGTTTGCAGCGCAAGATCCATATGCCGGGCAACGAGTATTTCTTCTGGCGCGGCGGGTTCGAGATCAACGTCATAGACATCGGAAAGGCGCGGGTGGGCATTGCCATCTGCTATGACGCCAACTTCTTCGAGATGGCGCGCACGCTGTTCTTCAAGGGGGCGGAGATCCTGGTGATGCCATTTGCCTACAACACGCCCGGTGAGCGTGCGGATCTGCCTTCCTCCAATGTGGGTGTCATGCTGTACCGCGTGCAGTGCTATGCCAACGGCTGCTTCGGTATTCTGGCCAACAACGCCGGCGAGCGCGAGAAGACGGACATCGAGGAAAGTCAGATGGTTTTCCCGGGATGGGCGGGGATATTCGACCCGTTCGGTGAAGTGCTGGACTGGACCCGCGACCCGGGCAACGGCGAGGCAATGGTGGTGGCGGATCTGGACCCGGAGCGGCTGTTCGAACGGCGGCGGGATATCTACTTTATGCCGCGCTGCCTGCGCCCGGAGATGTATTCCAGCATCATCGAGTCCACCCGGCGCGAGGTGACACCGGAGCGGAAATAGGCAAGAATGCAGAGGTCCCCCACCAAGTCCCGGAACAGGAGCAGATACGGTGAGATTGCTTTACACGTTCTGTTGTGTTGCGCTGGCGGTTCTTATGACAGCCGGATGTGCGAAGCAGCCGTCAGGTCAGGGCGGTGCCGGAGCGGACGGGGAAAGCGCGCAGGCCGCGAAGGATATCGTGGAGACCCTGGCGGGTGATGAGCGTTTCGCCACCCTGGTGAAGGCGGTGGA
The DNA here is from genome assembly GCA_937967775.1 of uncultured bacterium. Classification (GTDB taxonomy): domain Bacteria; phylum Armatimonadota; class UBA5829; order DSUL01; family DSUL01; genus CALCJH01. The sequence continues at coordinate 7,920 of CALCJH010000390.1, forward strand.
AGCCGCCGGGATGGTGGAGGTGCTGAAAGGAGCCGGCCCGTTCACGGTGTTCGCTCCCACGAACGATGCCTTCCAGAAGCTGCCTGCCGGCAGGCTGGACGAGCTTCTCAAGCCGGAGAATCAGGAGAAGCTGAAGGATCTGGTGGGGTTGCACGTGGTCGCTCAGAACCTGACCGGTCAGGAGATTGATCAGCTGGAGCCGGAGACGCCCATCCAGTCCTACTCCGCCGAGTTCCTGAATGTGAAGAAGGAAGGCGGGAAGGTGACGGTGAACGGCGCGAACGTCGTGGAAGCCGATATTATGGCCGAAAACGGCGTCATTCACGCGATAGACGCAGTCCTGACTCCGCCGCAGTAAAGCGTCAGGGCTTATACATCTGTCCCATTCATTCTGCCGGGAGCCTCTGAAGCTGGAGGTTCCCGGCCGCGTTTTTCAGGTCAGGACAGACGCCCCACCTCGTTCACAGCCTTGCCAAGAGCCGCATCGGCGGCGGAGATAGCCCGCTGGGCTGCTTCGTAGGCGCGCATGCAGCTGATCATCGCCACCATTTCTTGCACGGGGTTGACATTGGATGTCTCCAGATATCCCTGCCGGACCACATATCCGCTGGCCGGAACAGGGGGACGCTGGCTAATGAACCCGCCTTCCACCGGCTGCATGCCTTCTCCCGGGACCAGGTCGGCGATCAGAAGCCTCCCGCGAATCTGGCCGTCCACCGCCACGTCGCCCTCCTCGGTCACCGTGATCTCGCCGCCGTCCACGTTGATGGGGCGTTCACGGTCGTCCAGCACGCGGAATCCCTGGAGAGAGGTCAGGTCGCCGTCCGGTCCGCGGTAGAAATGCCCGGAGCGTGTATAGATACGCTGTCCGCCCGGCCCCTCCAGCACGAAGAACCCCGATCCCTGGATGCACAGGTCCATCTTCTGGCCAGTATAACGGGCTTCCCCCTGGGAGCGGTCGGTGGGAGCCGCCACGCCGGTAGCGGACAGTGTCACTTCAGCCACCCCGTCCCGGATGATCAACTCGGCCGGGCGGACCGGAGCGGGCGGAGTCCGGGGAGGAGTCTCTCCCTGCAGGGCGGCCGCCGCGATATCCTCATATACCGGTATGCGGCGCTTGTAGCCGGCGGTCGAGACGTTGGCCAGGTTGTTCGCAATGACATCCTGCACCGCCAGTCCGGCGCGCATACCCATTGTGGCCCTGTAAATGCCTGTCAGCATGGCCGTTTCTCCACAGAGGATAAACGGACTCGCCGCAGCCGGACTTTAGCCGGGGCGGAGCAGACTGAGACGCTTTGAAGTAAAATGGCAGACAGAGGGCCCTCAGGCCGGGCAGGCTCCGGCCGTAGTGAAGACAGGAGGTGCACAGCAGCGTGAGCAAACGTCCATCCAGCTACGTCCTGATCATAGGAGTCATCATCGCAGTGATGCTGCTGGCGGGTCTCAACCGGCTCATGAATCCGCCTTCGGCTGAGTATCTGGAGCACGAGCACGCCGCGGACCAGGCAGCCGCGAACGGCCACGTGCACGACGAGAGCTGCAATCACGATCACGGGGATGCGAAGGCTGCCACACCACCGCCTCCACCCCCCGCGCCTCCGTCTACCGGGGGTGAAAAGGGTGGCAAGCAAGGAAAGGTCACGAAAGACAGAATGGTAGAGGTCGTCACGGACAAAGGGACATTCCGGATCCGGCTTTTCGAGGCGGATATGCCGGTCACCACGGCGAACTTCGTGGACCTGGTCCAGAAGAAGTTCTATGACAACCTGACGTTCCATCGCGTGGAGGACTGGGTGGTCCAGGGTGGCGACCCCAGAGGGGACGGCACCGGAGGCTCGGGCCGGAACATCAAGCTGGAGATCAATCGCAAGACGCGCTGGGGCAAGCCCGGCCAGGTGGGAATGGCGCGGGCGCAGAACCCGGACAGCGCTTCCTGCCAGTGGTTCATCACCACCAAGCCGGCCGAGTGGCTGAATCCCAGCCCCCAGACGGGTGCGGGGTATGCCCTGTTCGGCGAGGTGGTGGAAGGCATGGATGTGGTCCGCAAGCTTCAGCGGGGCGACCGGATGAAGACGGTGCGGCTGGTGGAGGAAGCGCCGAAGCAGTGACGGATTGAGCGCCGGAAGGAACCATGGGCCGGGACGCCTGGCGTCCGGCCCTCTTTGTTTCTTACCGTCGGGAACCGGTCGCGTCTGCTTGACGTTTTCGACAGGCGGGAAGTATACTATGTCTACTGATATAGTCAAGTTTGTCGGCGGCCCTGCCGGGCCACGAAAGGGAGACCACCTTCCATGAGCTATTTCGCAGACAACTCGCTCAGCATTGGACGCACCCCCCTGGTGAAGCTCAACCGGATTACCGAAGGCGCGCCGGCGACGGTGCTCGCCAAGATCGAAGGACGCAACCCGGCTTACTCCGTCAAATGCCGGATCGGCGCGGCCATGGTGTGGGACGCCGAGGAGAAGGGCATCCTGGGGCCGGGCAAGGAGATCATCGAGCCCACCAGCGGCAATACCGGCATCGCGCTGGCATTTGTGGCGGCCGCCCGCGGATATCCCATCACCCTCACCATGCCGGAGACCATGAGCATGGAGCGGCGCAAGGTGCTGGCGGCCCTGGGCGCAAAGCTGGTTCTCACGCCGGGAGCCGGAGGGATGAAGGCAGCCATCGCGAAGGCCGATGAGATCCGCGCGTCCGACCCGGACCGTTACGTGCTCCTCCAGCAGTTCAAGAACCCAGCCAACCCCGCCATTCACGAGAAGACCACGGGGCCTGAGATCTGGAA
>CALCJH010000391.1 GCA_937967775.1 uncultured bacterium
CAGATGGCTGCAAGCGGGTTGATGACCCCCTTGCCAGTGTATTTCGGGGCGCTCCCGCCGATCGGCTCGAACATCGAGACTCCGTTCGGGTTGATGTTGCCGCCTGCCGCGATGCCCATTCCGCCCTGGATCATCGCGCCCAGGTCGGTGATGATGTCCCCGAACATGTTCGGCGTCACAATCACGTCGAACCACTCGGGGTTCTTCACCATCCACATGCAGGTGGCGTCGACGTGAGCATACTCCCGCTTGACGTCGGGATAATCTGCCTGCCCCACCTCGTGGAACACGCGGTCCCAGAGGTCGTGACCATAGGTCAGGACATTGGTCTTGGCGCACAGGGTCAGCTGCTTGGCCTTGTTTCGCTTGCGGGTATACTCGAACGCGTACCGGATGCAGCGCTCCACACCTTTGCGCGTGTTGACGTCTTCCTGGATGGCGATCTCGTCCGGAGTGCCCTTCTTGAAGAACCCGCCCATACCCACGTAAGCGCCTTCGGTGTTCTCCCGCACAACGACGAAGTCAATGTCTTCCGGTCCCTTGTCCTTGATGGGCGTCCACACGCCAGGATACAACTTCACGGGCCGCAGGTTGATATACTGGTCCAGCGTGAAACGCAGTTTGAGGAGAATCCCCTGCTCCAGGATTCCCGGCTTGACGTCCGGATGCCCGATGGCCCCCAGAAGGATTGCGTCGAAGGAGCGCAGTTCGTCCGGAGCGCTTTCCGGAAGCACCTCGCCGGTCCTCAGGTAGCGGTCGCCTCCGAAGTCGTATTCCTGGGTCTCGTATTTAAAACCCACCTTTACGGCGACGGCGTTCAGGACTTTCAGCGCCTCTGCTGTGACCTCCGGGCCGGTCCCGTCTCCCGGGATGACTGCGATCTTGTACATCGAGACTGATCTCCTCTATGATTCCATCAGGATGGGCTGCTCCCTGACCCGGCGTGGAGGGCCTGGCGTGGCACGAGGAAGGCACGCGGGCGGCCGATGGAGCAGCGGCTCAGACAGCCCAGGGGATTATACAGGCCATTCCCGAAGTCTGCACGAACCCGACCGCAGGCCGGAGAGGAGCCCGGTTCAGCAGGGCGCGGTTACGCGGTGCGCATAGCCGCAAGACTCCGGCCGGCAGGCGATGCGCCTACGAATCTCCCTGCGCATCCCGCCCTGCGACTCTGGATGCGAGCTCCATCGCGGCATTTGTGGCTGCCGTGAGCACCGGACACCAGACGGGCGGGATCTTCGGATCAGACTCGCCTCTTGCGAGTCTCAGGAACCCCGACTGCATCTTGCGCAGGTTGATCAAGCTTGCGATAAACATAATCGCCATACCAGCCATCGTCGTGATACCCGACCACGCCAGGGCAACCCAAAACACAACCGAATCGGCCAGCTCCATCAGAACGGCGCCCGATATCACGGAGACGATAGCCCAGGCGGCAAGCACCGTCAAATAGGCGGGAATGTTCTCTTTTCGCCAAACCGGATACTCCAGGTCCGATCCGGCCTTACGCGCTTCGGCGTTCATCTGAAAGCCCTCTCACCATCTCAGTGACTGCCAGGACACCTGCGTTACGTTGGGAACCTGTGGCTGGATCCCGTTCCGTTCCTGCCACCTCACGTTTTTGCCGCCAGACAGCCCCCGCCGCGGGCTCCACGCTACCCGGCCTGCGGAGGCTGTCGGACGAATATGCGGCCGTACCTCACCCGCAGCACTTCTCGCTGCTGCAGCAGGCGTCGGACGCTACCGGTTCCTGAATGGCTTCACCGATCCTCTCGTTCACGAACACGTCCATATTCTGATCACCTGCCTTGCGCACCATGCGCGCTATGCTGACGGCGCTTCTTATGTCTGCAGGTGACACTCCCATCTTCCGGGCCTCTTCCAGATGGTAGTCCAGGCACGGCTGGCATTTGGCCACCACCGAGGCTCCGATGGCGACGAGTTCTCGTGTCTTAGGATCCAGCATTAGTCGTTCTCCCGTCCTTTGCTTCTTAAAATGCTCGCAGAGTTATTGTACCGAGGGAACCAGCAGTACCGGGGACTGGGCAAGACGCACCACATTGTGCGCCACGCTTCCCGCGAAAATATCCGCGATAAATCCTCTGCCGTGGGTGCCCATCACGACAATGGACCCAGACTCGCGCGCCACATAGTCCACGATCTCTTTGGCCGGCGCTCCGAAGGGAATCTCCACCCGCAACTGCTCCACCCCCAGTTCGCGCAGCCGCAAAGCTATGCGTTCCAGACGCGAGCGGTCAATTTCGTTGAATTCTTCCAGCCTGTGCTCCAGATGAGGTCTGATGCGCGAACTGTCCTGAACGTGGAGCAGTGTCATCTTCCGGCATCCGCTCCTGGCAAACTCCTCCACATAGGGGAATGCGCGCTCTGCATTGTCGGAGAAATCCGTTGCATATACCACGTGCGACAGGATCTCGAAGGACCCTACGCGGCAGCGCGGCTCCTGTCCCTGTTCGTCAATCTCCAGCCGCACCACCAGTACCGGACGCTCTGCCCGGTGCACCACATCGGTCGCCACGCCGCCGATCAAAATATCGCGGAAAAGGTTGTGCCCGTGGGAGCCCACCACGATAGCCCTGCATCCGCTTTGGGCCGCCAGTCGCGTGATCTCGATGCCCGGCACTCCGATCGGGGTTTCTACGGTAACCTCCAGCCCTGCGCTCTCCAGCTCCCTCTTCTGCGCCTCCAGCACCGGGGTCGCCTCTTCGCGCATAGTGTCGCCGAGTCCGACCAGGTGCTTCACGTAGATGACGTAGCACAGAACGACCCTGCGGCAACCCACCTGATAGAGCGACTTTGCATATTCGACGACGCAGTAAGAAGAAGGCGACAAATCAGAGCCAACCAGTATCGAACTGAACATTTCGCGGCTCCGTATTGTTCTAGCACGCCTGAGAGCGGCGTAGCGCATCGATCTGTTTCAGCAGGTCCTCTTTTGATGGGAATGTTATCGCAGAGACAGGACACTCACCAGCGCATCGGTCACAGGCGGGCACGCAGTTGAGGGGATTGGCCACAGACATCACATCACCGGCCATGCCGAACACGTCGTTCGGGCAAAAATCTTCGCACGTTCCGCATCCGGTGCACTTCTCGGCGTCAATGTATGGCTGCCAGGAGATCCTGTCCCTGTCTATGCCCATGTACTGCCGGATCTTCATTGTATTTCACTCTCAAGGCGCGTCACGATGGATTTAATCTCGTCGAAAACCTGCCCCGTATCCTTCATGCCCATCATCACGGGCACCCAATGCTCGTCGTCCATGGGAACTCCAGCGCGTTCAAAGCCCTCTGCCAGCAGCTTCGCCTGTTTCTTCTCTGCGCATGCAGGGGTAATATAGACGGCATCGGGTTTCAAGAGGTCCTCCATCAGAGCCTCCCCGTTCTCCTCGCAGAGACGGGGATGCATTACCAGGTAGTCGTGCGGCAGCTCCATGCGGATGCGCTCTGCAAGCTCCCAGAAGTCAATCTTCTCCATACTCGGGCAGACTCCGCTGCACGTGCACATCAGGATTACGACCTTTTTCATTGCAATGGGTCCTCCCTATAAATCTCGGACTGAGTCTGGACCTGCTGACCGACAGTTACGTATCGTTGAAACGCCTGACACCACGAGGCGCGGCGAAGGCGCGCATCGATTTCCCCTCGGGTCCGAAAGACCGAACTCGGGCAGGGGCCGGTCGACAGTGCAGATTCGGTCGGAAAACGGTCCGCGGATACCCGGATTCCCGGCCCGGTTGATGATTGCGGGTGGAGATCCAATGTCGTCTGGCGTCGAGTTTCCGGGGAGGGGTTTTGACTGACGGGACGGGTGCAAAGGAAAGAGCTGGACGACAGAATAAAGGCGATCTGGGGATAGCGGGGCCTGCGGAGCAACATGGAGACGCGCGCCCGCGTTCGGCGGCTCTCTCAAGCGTTGGGTCTGCCCGGCCTGCGTCAGGCTTGCCCGCTGCGGTGCAGACATGGGTCACTCCCACTGCGATTCGCCATCCTGGGGCCGAATCCAATGAAGTTCGGCTCCGCGGGGCTTTGGTCGACATTCTCTAAGATTCGACGTTTTATACTATCTTATCACCGGTCGGCGCGTGCCGTCAATGGACGGTCTGTCAGCCGGAAACCGTCCGCGATCCTAGTGCGCCAGCGTCCTCGCGAACCGGGCCCGGCCCCCCGCTTCCATGGACGGATACGTAGAGCGCCGGCAGGAAAAACAAAGTCAGCAGCAGTGAAAAGAGGAGCCCGCCAATGACCCCCGTGGCCATCGGCTGAAGCGTCTCGGTGCCTTCGCCAATGCCGAGCGCCAGCGGAATGAGTCCCACCACTCCGACGAACAGGGTCATCAGAATCGGTCGGAGGCGCGTCGCTCCTGCCTTGATGACTGCCTCGAGCGGCTGAAAGCCTTCTTCGCGGAGTTGATTTACCAGAGTCAGAAGAACCACGCCGTGGTAGATCTCAATACCAGCCAGAGCGACGATGCCTATCAAAACGGTGACACCGACAGGAGTCCCGGTCAGATAAAGGGCCAGCGAAAGACCGATCAACGACAGGGGAATGCGGATGATGATGAGAAACGGCTCAATGTAGGATTCGAACTGCATCGCAAGCACGACATAGCCCAGAAAAAGCGCCATAAGAAGGATGAGGCCCATGCTGCGGAAAGTCTCCGCCATCATCTGGGACTGACCTCCGAACTGCATCGAATAGCCGGGGGGAAGCCCGAGATTATGCAGAACTTTCCGAATATCAGATGTTATTTCGCCCACCGTGCGACCCTGTGCGCTTCCCGTCACCTTGATGACTCTCAGCTGATTTTTTCTGTCAATCTCGACAGGACCCACCGACGGAACAACGGACGCCACGTCGCGAAGGGTGTACGCGCCTCTCGCGGAGAGCAGGGCTATGTTTTCTACGTCCTCAACGTTTCTGAACTGCTCGCCGGGCACCACAGTCCGGATGTTATAGTAGTAGCCTTCATCTTTGAACGAGGAGACGACACTGCCATCCACCGCCGCGCGCACGGCCGACGCCACCTTACCCACCGACAATCCCAGGTCCGCAGCCCGCTGCCGGTCCACGTGGATTTGATACTCGGGCTTGGAAATGTCTATGGAAACATCGGGGTTGGCCAGCCCTGGCGTGTTTCTGATCTCGCCGAGTACACGGGTCGCGAACTCGTAGGCTTCCTCCATCGTCTCGGTTCGCGGAACATAGATCTCCGCTTCGATATCGAACTCGCCGATGGTTCTCAGACCTTTCAGTTTGGCGTGCATCACTTTGATCCTGGCGCCGGGCGTTGCAGCCTTCTTCTGCACCTGAGGAGCGAGCCATTCCACGTATTCGGCTGTGGACATCCTGCGCTTGCCCCGCGGAACAAGCTGCAGGTTGACCTCCCCTTCGTGAGAGTTCTCGTGCGTCACCATTCCCCAGACGCGGCCTCCGGCCAGACTGTAGTAGCGCTCGATGCCGGGCAGTTCGCGCACCAGCTCCTCGATGCGCTCAAGGACCCCGGCAGTTTCGGTCACAGAGGTCCCGGTAGGCATCCTGATCTTGATGAGGATTTGCCCGTCGTCCATCTCAGGCAGAAACTCCGAGCCGAGCTGTCTGAGAATGAACAGGCCCAAGACAAAGAGAAGCAAAGTTATGCAGATCGTAAGCTGCCTGTTGGAAGTACTCCAGTGCACACCGATGTGATACAGTCTCAGCAAAGTCTTGAGCACCCTGTCGGCCGCCTCTTCCAGCCTGGACTCTTCTGCGACAGGCCCGGCTTCCTCGGGATACAGGAGACGATACAGAGTCGGGGTGACGGTAAGCGCTACCAGCAGCGATATGGCGACAGCGATCGCCACCGTCAGAATCAGCTCCCGGAAGAGAAGCGACACCAGCCCGGGAACCAGTAGGAAAGGAACGAACAATGCCAGAAAGGTCACGGTGGCGACCGTGATTGCGCCGGCCACCTGATTGACGCCCAGAGCTGTCAGACCCTCCTGATCGGTGCCTCCTGCTCTGATGCGCGTGATGTTTTCGATCACAACCACGCAGTTGTCAAGGATCAGGGCGATGGCAATCACCAGACCCGCCAGCGAGAAAACATTCAGGGAGAAGCCGCCAAGCTGGGCCACGAAGAATGTCAGCAGAACAGTCACCGGTATGGTAATAGCCACGATCAGCACCCGCTTCCAGCCGGTCAAAAAGAAAGCTGTTACGAAGATTACCAGCACTGCCGCTATTACTGCGGCATCTCTCACCCCGGCGACCGAAGCCTTGATATACTCCGCCTGATTGTAAATGATCTCCATCTTCACGCCGGGGGGCAGAAAGTCCCGCAACTCGGCCATCTTTTCGTGGACTCCCTTTTCCACGTCCACCGTGTTGGCGCCGGCCTGTTTGAGGATTGAGAGCTTGACGCATTCCTTGCCGTTCAGCCGGGTTATGACCCGCTGTTCATCATGGGAGTCCTCCACCTTCGCCACATGCTTTAGCAGGATGGCTCCGCCGTTTTTGCTGGATGAGATGACGGTGCTGCCGATCTCGCCAACGGATGCAAACTCTCCCAGAGTCCGAATCACCCATTCGTGGCGCTCGCCGGTGACTCGGCCTCCCATCAGCTGGATGTTTTCTTCCTGCAGCCTCTTTCCGACTTGCTCCGGCGTGAGGCCGAAATACTGCAGCCGTTCCTGGTCCAGATTGACGCGGATCTCGCGGATCTTCCCGCCGGATACCTCGGATCCGGCCGCTCCCTTTACCGTTGCGAACTCCTCCTGCAGATAGTTTTCAACCCAGGTTCGCAGCTCGGTGATGTCCATCTCGCTGGAGGAAATGGCAAGGTCCACCACGGGGAGGTTCGAGGGATCGGCTTTGAACATATACGGCTCTTCGATATCCCGGGGCAGACTTTTCCTTACCAGGCCCATCTTTGAGAGTACGTCCTGATATGCCACGTCGCGGTCCACGTCATACTGAAAGTTGACCTGGAGGGCATACATCCCCTCGGTGCACTGCGACTCCATGTAGTCGAGACCGTCAACGGTGGCCATTCGCCGTTCAACGACGGCGGCGATGTTGTCTTCGATCTCCTGCGGGGTTGCGCCGCGCCAGTTGATGTAAACCTTCACCATTGGGTAGGTGATGTCCGGCAACAGGTTCACCGGGAGCCGCATAAGGCCATATATGCCAAGCAGTGATGCTGCCAGCACAAGCACAACAACCGACACCGGACGACTGATGGCCAGGTCTGACAGCTTCATTGAGCGCCGCCTTTCGTCCTCGATCCGGCACCGGCCGACCGCCTCGGCTGTTTGACTCTGACCTCCGCACCGTCCTTCAAGATCTCCTGCCCACGGATTACCAGCATTTCACCAGGCTTCAGGCCCGACAATATTTCCACCCTGCCCCCCGCTTCAATTCCCTTGGCAAGCAGACGCGCCCTCGCGACTCCCTTCTCAACTACGAACGCGACGGTTTTTCCGCCCGGCCTGCGCAGAACTGCGTCGGAAGGCACGACCACCACATTCTCGCGCTTCTCTGTAACCAGCCTGACTGAGACAAAGGACCCCAGAGGTCTTCTGTCGCGCCCGGCTAGCGCCAGTTCCACCGGAATGAGTCGGGTTGAGGCGTCCGCGGCCGGGTAGATCCGGCTGACTCTAAGCTGCAACGTTTTCCCGCCGGCGGACGCAAGGGCAGGCTGGCCGGGTTTCACCCTCGTGGCCTCCCTGTCAGTCAGTGCAGTCCTGACCAGAGTTCTGCCGTTTTCTGCTACGAAGAGAATGGGTTGTCGGGGCTGAGCCATGTCCCCCACCGCCAGGCGCACGTCCGTTACAATACCGTCCACCGGTGAGGTGATTACAGCGTAACTGGCCTGAGTCTTCAGGATGCCGGCTTTCAGCCGCGCCTGCCGGAGCTGCTCGCGGGCCACCCCGACCTGCGTGGGGCTTGCACCTTCTTTCAGCAGATCTAGCCGCGCCTTCGCTGCTTCCACAGCCGAGAGGGCGGAGGCGTATCGCGCTTCAGCTTCATCAAGCTTCTGTATGGGGATGACTCTGACATTTAGTTCCTCGACATGCGCCAGATTGCTTTTTGCCGCCCTCAGCGCGGAGCTTGCTGAGCTGAGTGCTGACCGGGCGATGTCGCGGCGGGTTTGGGCTCTGTCCACGTCTTCCCGGGATACCCCTCCGACTTTCAGCATCTTCGTCTGTCTGTCTAGCTCGGTCTGGGCATCCTGAAGGGCCGCTTTTGCCGACTCCACGTTTGCTACGGCGGTATCGTATCTGCTCCGCGCTTCTTCTAGCTGCTGCTCGGGGATCCCGTCCTCTGCATACAGCTTCCTGACGTGCTGCAGGTCCTGACGTGCCTGTCGTGCGTTCACTTCTGCCTGTTCCAGAACTGCCCTGGCAGCCGAGATCTCCTGGGACCGCGACCCGGCCAGAACATCACGAAGCCGGGCTTCTGCTACGGAGACCTCAGCCTCGGCCGCAGCCAGTTGGTCGGCGGACTCAGAGTCGTCCAGCCTGACCACCACCTGACCGCGGCGAACAGAGTCACCCTCTCTGAACGGCATCCAGACGATCCTCTGCTCCAGCTTCGGCACGATGGCTACCGTGTTCTCCGCTTCCACTGTTCCGGTGGTCTCGATGGTTCGGGCGATCGATCCCCTCTGCACCGGCATCACCACAACAAGCGCAACCTTCTTCGGGGGCGTCTTGTCCCTGCCGGAGTTTGCCACCCGATTTGCGACCACTCCCGCGCAGACGATGACAACCAGGGCAGCTATAACGGATTTCCGGAATTTTGCAGACCTGTTGATCTTCTTCATCTCTATTCTCGTGTAGCGTGCGGCGCCGCTGTGAGGGCAGGGATGGGATCCCTGCCGATGGCCAGGTCCAGCGTCGCCGCGGCCACCTTTCCATCGTAGAGCGCCTCAGCGTAGTTTGTCCGGGCGCGCGCTAGTGCAACCTGTGTGTCAATAACTTCGGTGGCTGAGCCCAGCCCAACGGTGTACTTCTCCCGGGCGATGGTCAGGGCTTCCTCGGCCTGCCGCACGCTTTTGCTGGTTGCGGCAAGCCGTCCGGCTGCGTCCTGCGTTGACAGCACAGCAGAGCGCACGGCCAGCGTCACCCGCTGGCGTGCAAGATCCGCGGCCGACCGCTCCTGCGTGGAGACAGCCTTGGCTCCGGCGATTCTCGCCCGCACTATGCCCCCCGTGTACACCGGAAGATTGAAAGAGAGCCCGACATACCAGTTGGTGATGTTCGGAATGTCCTTCCCCTCTTTGTTGTAGCTGGCCACCAGGCTCAGGCTGGACCCGCCTTCCCCCCTTGCCATCGTCACTTCGCGCTCGGCGGCTTTCGCCACCAGTTGCGCTCGGAGATATTCGGGATTGCTGCGGATCGCCTCTTCCAAGAATGCCTGAGCGTCGGTGAAAGATGGTGCCGGACTGTCATCTTTTTTCAAATGGATGGCCACGTCTTCATCCTGGATGCCCATTGCGTTCAGCAGCTCCAGCCGCGCGATCTTGAGTTGGTTGACCGTCAGCAGCCGTGCCTGCTCCACGTCCGCAAGCTGAACTTCAGCCCGGAGAACATCCAGCCTGGGGGCCTTCCCGATCTCCTCCTTCTCGCGGGCCACGGTCAGGTAATGCTCCATCTGCCTGACCGCCTCCTCACGGGCTTCCAGAAGGGCTTCCAGCCGGAGAACTAGGTAGTAGGCTTTCCTTACCTCGAAGGCAACCTCCTGCGCCGTGCGGCGAAGGTATTGCTGCGAGGCCAGGAAGCGCGCAGTGGCGGCGTCAATAGCGGATTCCGCTTTTCCGCTTGAAAACAGCAGCAGGCTCGCGTTCAGCGCGCTGTAGACGTCGGTCGAGCCGCCGCCAAGTATTCTTTGCTTGTTGGGCGGGAGCCAGTCGTATTTCAGCGCCTCCGTGTGGAACTGAAGCTGGGGCATCTTCGCTCCGCGCTTTTCAGTGACGCGGAATTCGGATTCCAGAACGCGCTGCGCGGCGCTGACTACTCTCGGGTTGCGCTCAAGGGCGATGGAGACGCACTGATCAACGTTCAGTTCTTTCGGGGGAGTCTGCGCCGTGGCGTTGGCGAAGCCATTATGCCAGATCAAAACCGCAGTCAGGAGCTTCAAGCTCGCACGAGATGCTGCCAATCGTGGGTCCTTTTCCTTTCTTGTTAATCAACGTCCCGGGTCTGTCTGGCATCCCGAGCTTGGCCTCCGACCGACGAAGGCTTCGCTTCGGAAACGGCTTCGGCCCCATTTCGAAGGGCGGAGAGGGCACGCTTGCCTCGGGAGCCGGGGATGGCCTTCTTACTGAGGAAGTTGAGGTGCTCCACCACTCCGGGCAACAGCGATCCGGGAAATCCCACGACCGCCTCGTCGGGGCCGAGATCCGTCGCCTCCCTGCACCCGTAGCATCCGTAGCTCAAGTTTAGCCGCTGCTCCAGAAACGGGATGATCGTGGCATCGACGCAGGTCGCTTGAAGAACCGCAGTGGAAGCTTGAACGCGTTCGCCACCCTCAGCTAGCAGGCAGGCCAGGGCGATCCACATCAGCTCCTCGACCGTGGCTTCCACCACGATCACATCTGGAGCGCGTGGCGCTCGGTCCAGTGGGAACAGGTGCAGGCTGTGAATCTCGCCCGGCTTCAGACGAGGCATTAGCTCGAACATTCTCGCCCCGACGGCTTCCTCGGAGACGATGCCAAAGCCCGCGAGTCCCCGACCGCTTTTCAGCGCGTCGGGGAGCGGCCGAAATCCGAAGGCTGCGGCAGCCGCCGGGCACGCGATGCCTTGGCCGTCCAGGAGCACGCTCGCCCCGTCGCGGGCCTCCATCAACGCCTGGCAAAACCTGTAGCCCGAAAGTCTTCGCGCATCGCCGGGAGGCGGGC
>CALCJH010000392.1 GCA_937967775.1 uncultured bacterium
AGACCGGCAAGCCCCGCAAGAACGAAACAGATGGACACGCTGACTGCCAGCATGACTCCAGGAACGCGCATTGCCGACATCAGATTCATCAATGGACGGGCCGCCACGCTGCCAATCGCGAGGGCCGCCGCCAGGAACACGACCGCTTTGCCGAGGATGATCGCGACGTGCCCCACAGAGATTCCGCCATCTCCACCCCGGTTGGCCGCTGCGATGACGCCGCTGACCACCGCGAGCACGACCAGCCCAAGCACGTCATCAATCACTGCCGCCCCGAGGATGATTCGAGCCTCTTTCGTCTGCGTCTTGTTCAGGTCTTTCAGGACTCTTGCGGTTATGCCGACGCTGGTGGCGCAAAGCGTCGCTCCCAGGAAGACATGCGCCAGAGGCAGCTCGTCCGGAAGCACCAGCGCTCCCACAAGGTAGCCGAGGATCATTGGAGCCACCACGCCTGCCACAGCTACCAGACTGGAGGTCAATCCGACAGCCAGGAGATCCTGGATCTTCGATTCCAGGCCTACTTCGAACAGAAGCAAAATGACGCCTATCTGGGCGGCGATGTTCAGCGGGACACTGGTCTTCAGAATATCGAACGCGTGGAGCCCGAGCAACGAGAGGTTGCCCAGCAACACGCCAACGCACAGCTCTCCGAGAACCGAGGGCTGGCCTGTTCGCTCCACCAGCTCGGCTCCGATCTTTGCCGCCACCAGCACAAGCGCAAGCTCCAGCAGCAGCGGCAGGATCTCGCGCTCCGCCTCCTGAGTGGCCTCCTCTTCGGTCATCGTGTGCCCGTGCAGCGTCTGGCCATGCTCCACTCCAGAAGACGGCGATGGGGGCGTTGGAACACTGATGCCGGTGGCGCTGCCGGCTGAAGAAATGGCGAACACAACCGTGGCATAAAGGAGAAAGCGTCGAGTCCTGGACAAATGCAGAATCCTCTGGATCTCAATCTGACGACTGGCGCGGCTTGAAGCCGGTCCGGTGCACCATTTGCCCGGACCAGGCTGTATCATACTCGAATCTCCTTGCATTCCGCATACTGAAAGGCCGGATTCTTCTTGTGTTGCAGGCAGTGTCACTTGAGGGAACAATCTATCCGGCCGCCCGCTGGTGCGCGGACAGATTACAGAAGAGAACGAGGTGCTGAGTTTGGAATACAGGAGTCTGGGCAGTACAGGTCTTCAGGTGTCGGTCATCGGGCTGGGAGCGCTCGAGGTGGGCCGCCCGTGGGGCATCCGTGGAGAAGGGGATACGGGGCAACCGCCTTCTGAGAGTGAGGCGATTGAGTTCCTGAACCACGTTCTGGACAGCGGCATCAACTTCATTGATACGGCGGCCGCCTACTGGACCAGCGAGGAGCGCATCGGGAAGGCGCTTTCGTCCCGGCGGGATGAGTTCATCCTTGCCACCAAGTGGGGAGAATGGTGCGACGAGAGTGGTTCCGTCTACGACTACTCGCCGGAGGCCACGTGGAAATTCCTTGAGGAAAGCCTTCGCAAGCTCCGCACCGATGTAATAGATGTCTATCAGATTCATTCCGCGCCGCTGGAGGTGATTCAACGGGGAGATGCCCTTGCCGAGATGCAGAAAGCTCGCGAGCAGGGCAAGGTGCGGTTTCTGGGGTGTTCGTGCGGCGAGCGAGAAGCGCTGGCCGCCATTGAGTACGGGGGCTTCGACACCATCCAGATCAGTTACAGTCTGCTGGACCTTACAATGGAAGAGCGCGTCCTGCCGGCGGCGTCGAACTCTGGGGTGGGGGTGATTGTAAAGGATGGTCTGGCGGCAGGGCGGTTGACCCAGAAGGTGCAGCGGTTGGGAGAGGAGCACACGGAGCTGAAGCACAGGGTGGAGGTCTTTCGGGATCTTGCAGGTGTGTGGGGAATGAGCCTGCCCGAGATGGCCCTTCGTTTCGTCCGCGCGAATCCGGCAGTCTCCACCATCATCGTGGGCACGCGGTCCCGCATCCATCTGGCGGAAAACCTCCGCGCGGCGGAAGGCGCGTCCCTCTCGGAGGAGCAGATGGCCACGCTGCGTCGCTACCTGAGCGCGCCGCAGGAAGCCTGAATCTGCTGCTTGCCGCTCGTTGCCATGGATGGCTGGCGTTCGGGGAGTTCAAAGATCCGGCGGTTGCGCGTTTCTCCCGGCCGTGCAGCGCAGGGAGTCGGCGCGCTTGCAGCCTTGCTCTTCCTTCTGCTGGTTCCAGCGCCCCTGGAAAGGGGTGTCCTCCCTCGGGGAGTGGTCGAATCGCGCGTGCTCTTGCGACGGGCACAGGCGCTTGAGGCGCGGCCGAAACGTCCCCATGCCTATCACCCGCCCCACGTCGTCAAAGTCTGGATGGTGGAGCACCGCGGCAGGGTGTTCCGGTGCATCCAGCTCCCGCGATGCGAGCATATGGAGGCCATTCTCTCGCTGGACTGGAACGGTCAGACTCTGGAACAGGCCAAGAAACGGCACGGAGGCATAGCCGCCTGCACGGATGGCTTCATTCACAGCCGCAACCTTACTCCGGCGGACTTCCTTCAGGCGAACGGCCGCCGTCTTTCCCGGGCGGTCACGGGGCGTTGGATGCTTGTCATCCAGCAGGGCGGGGCGCTGGACATCCACGGCAACTACTTCCTGGTGAAGGGCAAGGAGGGTGTCACGGCGGCAGCCTTGGGCCAGAGGCTGGTGCCTCTGGCATACGACGGCTTTTCGAAAGCATTTATGAACCGGGTTACCGACCGGATGGGCTTAGGGCTGACAAATCATCACATCTTCATCGCCGCCGGCCGTTCGGATATCTGGCGTTTCTCGAAGCTTTTCAGCGAGGTGCTGCATTGCAAGGTGGCCATCAACACGGACGGTGGCCACGTGGTGCGCGGACGGTCATCCACACACATCGTGTTCAGGTGGAAGACTCAACAGCCGATAACCAGGTGAGAGGCATATACGAGGAGGAACTCTTGCTGTTCAGACGTCACCCCGCCAATCCTGTCCTTGGGCCTTCAGATCTCTGGTGGGAATACAAAGCCACTTTCAACTGCGCCGCAGCCGAAAAAGACGGCCGCGTCTACCTGCTATACCGCGCCATCGGGGACGACCCCCTCTCGCGTCTGGGACTGGCCGTCTCTGAAGACGGCGTGAATTTCGAGCGATACGATCTGCCGGTTTTCGAAGGCGACCCTGAGAATCCCTGGGAAAGGCTGGGGGTGGAGGACCCGCGCGCCACATGTTTGGACGGGACGTTCTATGTCACCTACGTCGCCGCCTCGGTGTATCCTGCCAGCCATCCGCGTCCGGCGTTCAGTTTTGGAGCGCCCTGGCGCACACGGGTCTGTCTTGCCGCGACGGACGATTTCCAGACCTATCGCCGGATGGGAGTCATCCTGCCCGATTCGGACAACAAAGATGTTGTGCTGTTCCCGGAGAAGATCGGCGGCCGATACTGCTTGATGCACCGGGAATACCCGGATATTTGGGTGGCGTTCTCCGAAGACCTCATCCACTGGATGGACCATCGCCGGATCCTTTCTCCCAGGCCTGATTACTGGGACGGCAATCGCATCGGGGCCGGAGCCCCACCATTCAAGACAGAGCTGGGGTGGGTGGAGATCTACCACGGCGTGGACGACAACCGCCGGTACATGGCAGGCATCGCACTGCTTGACCTGGAGGATCCTTCACGCGTCATCGGGCGCTCGCCAGAGCCACTCCTCGTGCCGGAAGAGCCATATGAGCGTGAGGGGCTGGTCCCGAATGTCTGCTTTCCGAGCGGTGTGATCGAGCGGGACGGGGTATTCTATGTCTACTACGGCGCTGCTGACAGATACGTGGCGCTGGCCACCGTCTCAAAAAAGGACCTGCTGGACTACCTGGCCCACCTGAGAGAGTAAAAAGCGGCCAGAGTTCTGGCGCCGGCGGTCAGGAGGCGTTCGAGATGTCCACCGGTGAGGCTGCCGGCAAAAAGAAACCTAACCGCCTGGCGGGCGAGACAAGCCCCTATCTCCTGCAGCACGCGTTCAATCCCGTGGACTGGTATCCGTGGGGAGAGGAGGCGTTCCGCGCGGCCCGGGAGCGCGATGTGCCCATCTTCCTTTCGATTGGCTACAGCACCTGCCACTGGTGCCACGTGATGGAGCGGGAGAGCTTCGAGAACGAAGAGACCGCCCGGATCCTGAACGAACACTTCGTCAGCATCAAGGTGGACCGCGAGGAGCGGCCGGACATTGACGAAGTCTATATGCAGGCGGCGCAGCTTCTGACCGGGGCCGGCGGCTGGCCCCTGAGCGTCTTCCTTACCCCGGATCTGCGCCCCTTTTACGCTGGTACCTACTTCCCTCCCACCGACGCGTACGGCCGGCCAGGATTTCCGCGATTGCTCCAGGCGATAGCTCTGGCTTACCGTGAGCGCAGGGAGGACGTGGAAGCCAGCTGTTCCGATCTCAGCCAGGCGATCGTCCAGACGCTGACCGGGCTGGAACGTCCCGGACAGATTAGTCTCGTTTTAGTTCGCGAGGCAAGCCGCGAGATCCTGTCCACGTTGGATCCCGTGTTCGGGGGCTTCGGGAGTGCCCCGAAGTTTCCGCCGTGCTTTGCGCTCCAGCTCCTGTTGAGAGAGTATCACCGTTGCGGCGAAACCTCGTTCCTGGACGCGGTCTCGTTGACGCTGGACCAGATGACGCTGGGAGGCATTTTCGACCACATCGGCGGCGGATTCCATCGCTATTCCACGGATCGCCAATGGCTGGTGCCCCACTTCGAGAAGATGCTTTACGATAACGCGCTCATCCCGCTGACGCTCCTGGAGGGCTGGCAGGTGACCAAGCGCGAGCAGTGGGCGGATGCGGCGGCGCGGACGCTGGACTTCGTGCTGCGGGAGCTGACCGGTCCCCATGGCGGTTTCCTGAGCGCCATGGACGCAGACAGTGAGGGCGAAGAGGGCAAGTTCTACGTGTGGACGCCGGAAGAGGTGAAAGCTGCTCTCGGGGAACGCGATGGGGAATTGTTCTGCCTTGCCTACGGCATTACGCCGGAGGGCAATTTCGAACACGGG
>CALCJH010000393.1 GCA_937967775.1 uncultured bacterium
CGCCGGGACGGGAAGACGTTCATCTGGTCGCGCGGGGAGGAACTGATGACCGATCGCTTCCCGGAGTTGACCGGCGCCGCACAGTGCTTGCCGGATGGCTGTGTGCTGGACGGTGAGATCCTCCCCTGGAAAGACAGCCACGTGCTGCCGTTCGCCATTCTGCAGACCCGCATCGGGCGCAAAAGCCTGACCCGCGCCGTCCTGCAGCACGCTCCGGTGGTGTTTCTGGCGTTCGATCTGCTGGAGATGGAAGGCCGCGACGTTCGCGAAAACCCTCTGAGGTGGCGCAGGCTGGCGCTGGAGGAGCTGTTGCAGAAGATGGAAGGAGACCGGATCACCCTGTCCCCGGTCATCTCATTTGCAGACTGGGAGGAGCTTGAGCGGATCCGCTACACGAGCAGGGATCGCGGCGTGGAAGGGGTGATGCTGAAGCGACTGGACTCCGCCTACGGCGTGGGACGTCCCCGCGGCGACTGGTGGAAGTGGAAAATCGAGCCGCTCAGCGTGGACTGCGTGCTGATGTATGCTCAGCGCGGTCACGGAAGGCGGGCGAGCCTCTATACCGATTACACCTTCGGAGTCTGGGACGGCGACAGGCTGGTGCCGTTCGCGAAAGCTTACTCCGGGTTGACGGACGAAGAGATCCGCGAGGTGGACGCCTTTGTGCGCCGGAACACGGTGGAGCGCTTCGGGCCGGTGCGCTTGGTCCGGCCGGAGCTGGTTTTCGAGCTGGCGTTCGAGGGGATCCAGCGGTCCACGCGCCATCGCTCCGGTGTGGCTGTGCGCTTCCCGCGGATGGCTCGGTGGAGGCGCGACAAACGCCCCGCGGACGCCGATACCCTGCAGATGGTCCTGGCTCTTCTGGAGCGCGCGGAGGCTGGCCGGTGAGACCGGGGCGCATCCGGCTGGAGAACTGGTTCCGCTCGAATGGATGGGAGCCGCTCCGGCATCAGTGGGAGACCTGGGAGGCCTATCTTGCCGGGGAAAGTGGCCTGCTGCACTCGCCCACGGGTTCCGGCAAGACGATGGCCGTCTGGGGCGGGCCGCTCATCGAGGCGGCGGATAGCCAGGATGATGAACTCGCACTCCGGGTGGTATGGGTGACCCCTCTGAGGGCGCTGGCGGCCGATCTGGCTCAGGGGTTGCAGGAAGCTGCGGATGGCACGGGATGCGGCTGGCGGGTTGAGCTACGCACCGGGGATACGCCGGGCTCCGCACGGGCTCGCCAGATGCGAAGCCCCCCTCACGCCCTGGTCACCACGCCGGAGAGCCTTTCGCTGCTGCTGTCCTATCCTGATAGCAGGAAGCTGTTCTCGGGACTTAGGCTCGTGGCGGTGGACGAATGGCACGAGCTACTGGGCTCCCGGCGCGGCGTATTGACGGAGCTTGCTCTGGCTCGTCTGCGCTCCCTGTCCCCCGATCTTCGAACCTGGGGGATCTCCGCGACGATCGGCAATCTGGATGAGGCTCTGGAGGCCCTCGGCTGCAGAGGGACGGCGAGGATCGTCCGGGGAGATATCAAGCGTAAAATCGAGGTAGATGCTCTCATTCCCGGTGAGATGGAGCGATTCCCGTGGGCGGGGCATCTGGGCGCCAGACTGCTGCCTCAGGTGTTGCAGGCAGTGGAGGAGGCCGACAGTTGCCTGATCTTCACGAACACGCGCGCGCAGGCCGAGACGTGGTTCCGGATGCTGGTGGAGGCGCGCCCGGACCTTGCGGACCGCATAGGGCTCCACCACGGGTCGCTGGACCGGGCCGGCCGCGAGGAAGTAGAAAGAGGTTTGAAAGAAGGCCGGCTGAAGTGCGTGGTCTGCACCTCCAGCCTGGACCTGGGAGTGGACTTCTCGCCCGTGGAGCGGGTGTTGCAGATCGGGTCTCCCCGGGGAGTGGCGCGGCTGCTGCAACGCGCCGGGCGGAGCGGGCACGACCCGGCCCGGTCCAGCCGCATCACCTGCGTCCCAACCCACGCCTTTGAGCTGGTGGAGGCGGCGGCCGCGCGGGACGCCGTCCGCGACGGATCCATCGAGCCCCGCCGGCCTGTGCGGCGTCCCCTGGACGTGCTGGCGCAGCATCTGGTCACAGCGGCTCTCGGTGGAGGTTTCCACGCGGAGGAGATGTATCGCGAGGTGCGCTCCACCCGCGCCTATCGCGACCTGCCCGGCGAAGACTGGGAGTGGACACTGGACTTCGTCGCCCACGGAGGAAAAGCCCTGCGCCAGTATCCGGAATACCGGCGGCTGGAGGAGACGGACGGGTTTTACACCGTGACAGACCGGCGCATCGCAAAGATGCACCGGCTCTCGGTCGGGACGATTGTCAGCGACGCCGAACTGGTGGTCCGTTATGCGAAAGGCGGAAAGCTCGGCAGCGTGGAGGAGTCGTTCGTTTCGCGGATGCGTCCCGGTGACCGTTTCGTCTTCGCCGGACGTTTGCTGGAGCTGGTGCGGGTGCGGGAGGGAGAGGCTCTTGTGCGTCGCACGGGCGGGACCGCGACCGCGATCCCCCGCTGGATGGGAGGGCGAATGCCTTTGTCCTCAGAGCTGGCCCGCGCGGTCCGCAGAAGGCTGGAGCAGGCGAGGGACGGACTGTACGAGGGTCCGGAGATGGAGGCGATCCGGCCCGTTCTGGAGCTTCAAAAAAGTATCTCGAAGATCCCGGGCTCCGGTGAGTTGCTGATCGAGCGGCTGCGCTCACGCGAGGGGCATCACCTGTTTCTGTATCCGTTCGAGGGGCGCCTGGCGCACGAAGGGCTTGCGGCTCTGCTGGCCTACCGGATCTCCCGCCTCCAGTCTGTCACATTTACGCTCGCGGTCAACGATTATGGCATTGAGATGCTTTCCGCCGGCGAGGCTCCGTTGGAGCGGGCGGTGGAGAATGGCCTGCTGTCGCCGGAGCGCCTGGATGAGGATATCGCCGCCAGCCTGAACTGTGTGGAGATGGCGCGGCGGCAGTTCCGGGAGATCGCACGGGTGGCGGGGCTGGTGTTCCAGGGATATCCCGGCAGTCCGAAGAAAATGAAGCAGCTCCAGGCGTCCAGCGGGCTGCTCTACGATGTGTTC
>CALCJH010000394.1 GCA_937967775.1 uncultured bacterium
TGCCGTGCGCCGAATCCGGGATGACCACCTTACTGCGCCGCTCTCCACGCGCCTCGTGCCAGGCCCGCGCGACAAGGATCCCGGCGAACTCGCCCTGCGCGCCCGCCGCCGGATGCAGCGTGAAGGCGTGCATTCCGCACAACTCACACAGCATCTGTTGAAGCCCGTGCAAAAGCTCCAGCGTCCCCTGCGAGCATTCCGTGGGCGCGTACGGATGCAGGTCAAAGGCGGGAAGTCGCGCGCATTTTTCCGTGACGCGCGGATTGTATTTCATTGTGCACGACCCCAGCGGATAGAAGGTGGTGTCTATGCACACGTTCAGGGTTGAGATCCGCGTGAAGTGGCGGACCACGTCGAGCTCGGTCACTTCCGGAAGCTCAACCGGCTCCGCCCGCACCTGTCCGGCCGGGAGCATCTCTTCCAGCGGAGCATCTTCCACATCAAGCGCGGGGAGTTGCCAGCCACGCCTGCCCGGCTGCGAGATCTCAAAGATTAGCGGAATATCCGTCACTGCAGCGCGTCCTCCAGAGCCGCCCTCATAGCTTCCACGTCCTCCCGGGTCTTTGTCTCTGTCACACATACCATCAGGCAGTCGGCCATCTCCGGCCAGAAACGCCCCAGGGCCAGGCCGGGCCAGATGCCACTGCGCTCCCGGACGTGGCGGCAGACATCCCCCGCCTCGCGCGGCAGGCGAAGAACGAACTCATTGAAATACGGTCCGTCGAAGGCGAGCCTGACCCCCGGAATCTCCTGGAGCCGCTCAGCAGCCCGGTGAGCACGCACGACGTTCTGGCGGGCAACCTCCCGAAGCCCGTACTTGCCCAGCGCACAGAGATAGATCGTGGCGGCCAGAGCCACGAGCGCCTGATTCGTGCAGATGTTGCTGGTGGCGCGCTCGCGGCGGATGTGCTGCTCGCGCGTTTGAAGCGTTAGCGTGAAACCTCTGCGTCCCTGCGCATCCCGGGCCATCCCGACCAGCCTCCCCGGCATCTGCCGGACCAGCGGCTCCCTCAGCGCCATATAGCCCGCATAAGGACCGCCGAAGCTCAGAGGGATACCCAGCGGCTGCACATCCCCGACAGCGATGTCCGCCCCGCATGCGCCAGGGCTGGCAAGGATTCCCAGCGCCATTGGATTACATGCGGCAACGAACAGCGAGCCGGCTGCGTGCGCGGCCTCAGCAAAGGCCCTCAGATCTTCCAGTTGCCCGAGAAAATTGGGCTGCTGAATCAGGACGCAGGCCACGCTCTCATCGAGGCAAGCTTCAATCTGACCCAGAGGAGTCCGGCCGTTTTCGGGTGCCGCGATCCTGATCTCCGCACCGACACCGGAGAGGTACGTCTTGAGGACACATAACCACTCCGGATGCATCGCTCCTGAGACAACGACGGCTGTGCGGCCTGTGTACCGGATCGCGAGGAGCGCTGCCTCCGCGGCCGCGGAAGCACCGTCATACATAGAGGAGTTAGCCACGTCCAGACCGGTCAGCCGGGCGATCAGCGTCTGGAACTCGAACCCTGCAATGAGTGTCCCCTGGCTGACCTCGGGCTGGTAGGGAGTGTAAGTTGTGCTGAACTCGCCGCGGGATATCAGCGCTTCCACGACGGCCGGAGCCGCATGCTCATACGCCCCTGCTCCGATGAAGCATTTTCCCGGCCCGGCAGGACGGTTGCGCTGCGCCAGCTCTGATACGTGGCGCAGCAGTGATGCCTCATCCAGACCGTCCGGAATCCCCGGAAGCTCCTCCACGCGACGGGGTATGGCCGCCAGCAGTGCCTCCACGGAATCCACGCCGATGGCGGCCAGCATCTGCCGCCGCTCGTCAGGCGAACTTCCGGTCCAGTCCAATGCCCGTCACTCCTCCTCGGCGATCAGCTCTTCATATTCGGACTCGTCCATCAGCGCGTCTATCTCGGAGGGGTCGGACATCTCAATGGCCACCAGCCACCCCTCGCCGTAAGGGGAGGTATTGACGATAGACGGGTCTTCGACGACCGACTCGTTGACCTGTACGATCTTACCCCCCACTGGCGCAAAGATGCTAAACGTGGACTTCACGGAATCCACCAGCGCGATTTCGTCCCCCGCCTTCACCGTTTTGCCTTCGGCCGGCAGTTCCACCGCCGTGATGTCCGTGATCTGCTCCTGGGCATGGTCCGTGATGCCCACGTAGGCCAGCCCCTCGCGCACCTGCACCCACTCGTGCGATTCGGTGAACCTGTAGTCCGAAAGATCCATGTGTCGTCTGCGTCCTTTCTGCGCCGGCGTCTGTGTTCCCGGGGAACAGATCAGTCCCCTCGCGCCGGTCTATAAAACGGCAGTGCGGTCTGCTGTGCCGGGACTTGTTTCTCCCGCACATCCACCTCAAACTCGCCCCGGGCATCTGAGGCAATTAAAGCAAGACAGATGGGCCGCTCAAGTGACGGCGAGAACGTGCCGCTGGTCACCCGGCCCATCACCTCTCCACCGCAAAGCACCCGGCACCCCTCCCGTGGAGTAATCCGGCCCTCCGGCAGCAGACCGGCCAGTATCCGCAGCGGCCCGGCCTCCTTTTCGCGCCGCAGAGCCTCGCTCCCGGGAAACTCCACCCCCTTATCCAGCTTCACTGCCCATCCGTAGCCGATCTCGAAGGGAGATGTGGTCTCGTCCAGTTCGTGACCGTATAGAGGATATCCCATCTCCATCCGCAGCGTGTCCCGGGCTCCCAGACCGCAGAGGGCCATCCCAGCAGACTCACCTGAGGCCGTCAAAGCGCGCCAGACGCTCTCTGCGTGTCCGGAGTGGAAGAACATCTCGAAGCCGTCCTCACCGGTGTAGCCCGTGCGTGACAGCCATACGGGCGCACCTGCTATGGCTGCCGCTGCGATGCCTCTGCGCGGCAGGTTTTCCGCTCCCGGAACGACAGCCTGCACAATGGCGGCGGAAGCCGGTCCCTGCACGGCAAGCGCGCCGCGGTCCAGACGGGCAACCACAGAGACATCCCCTGGAAGACGGGAACGGAGGTGCTCAAGCACGGCCGGCTCCCGGGAGGCATTGAACACCAGCAGGAACCGGCCGTCCGGCAGATGGAAGACGAAGCCGTCATCAACGACTCCACCGCGCTCGTTGGTCAGGAAAGTGTAAATTCCTCTGCCGGGCGGAGCGAGGCGGATATCGTTCGTGATGAGACTCTGCAGCCAGCCTTGCGTACCGGCGCCCTCCACAATGATCTGCGCCATGTGGGAGATGTCAAACAGCCCGGCACGCTCCCGGACGGCCCGGTGCTCCTGGATGATGGAGGTGAACATCACGGGCAGACGCCAGCCCGCGAATTCCACCATCCTGGCGCCGGAAGAAGCGTGCATCCCGTCGAGGGGCGACAATCTCACCGTCTGCCCATCCTGCATATGGCTCCCGATCTGCGAAGCAGTTTCAGCTATCGTAGCCGCAATAACGGACTCGCGTCCACACTTCGGAGACGGATGTCCGCCCATGCGGCCCAGTCTGAGTCCGGGTTGTCCGCCGGGCCGCAGTCTGCCTGCAACCTCAGGCGGAACGCGCGCCCGCTTTGTGGAACCTGAGCCGTGATCTGCTCCCAGCGCCCCTGTCCCACGTGCCGCTCAGCCAGAAGCACCGGTTTACCCCCGTCCTCGATACGCCATACCGAGAAGGTAACGCCGTCCGAGGGTCCACCGCCATCGCGAATGCCGGCCAGGCAGGAGAACTCCAGTGCCTCAGAGGATTCGATGAGTTCTGTCTCCCCGAAGACGGACCCTATGCGGCCGACATAGGGAGGATGGCTGAAAATGGCCGTTCTGAGAACTCCCCCCACCGGCACCCCGTCAACATGCCAGCATGCCCCGCTGGCGCTGTCGCTCCACCGCATAGTACCGGCGCGGTCCAGAGTGCCCCAGCGCCACGGCGTTCCCTGTCCCACAAGCGATAGATCCGTGCGCCGCTGTTCCAGCAAGTCAAACTCAAGCCTCAGG
>CALCJH010000395.1 GCA_937967775.1 uncultured bacterium
AGGAGCCGCCAGACAAACCCTCCAACCGCACTGCGACAGGCGTGGGAGTAGCGTCTCCAGGTGCCTTCTCAGTCCACCCACAGCGGGGCGGCTGACGTGCAGCACACACGGTGCCTGCGCCCCGAACACGGCGGGACGGCCGGATGGAGACCGGAGAGTCACGGCAGGGACACTCCCGTCTGGAGCGATTCACGGTCCGGCGGAGCACTTCTGCGAACAATTGAGCATAGGGGAGCCAAACGACGCTCCAATATGCATTGACGCCAAACGATGATTGTGAGAGAATGGCATTGAGAAACGGCGCGGCAATGCTGTTTTCGTTTCCGTGCAACCTGTCTCTGGGCGTAAGCGGCGGGGCAGGGAACAAAGAGGACCGCCGCACCGTTTCTGAAATTAGGGGTTGCTGTCACAAGCCTGTGACTTTTGCCGGCCGGAAGCTCTTCGGGGCCACCGGGGCGGCGGAAGGAGGTGCTGAACCAGATGAAGAGTCTGCGACTCCCCCTGACCGGACGCAGGGGCCTGCGTGAGGCGTCCGGGTTTACCCTGATCGAGCTGCTGGTGGTGATCGCCATCATCGCCATTCTGGCCGCAATTCTGTTCCCTGTCTTCTCGCGAGCCAGAGAGTCCGCCCGCAGGTCCAGCTGTCTCAACAACGAGAAGCAGTTGACGCTCGCCTTTATGATGTACGCTCAGGACAACAAGGAAACCCTTCCTCCAAGCGTCATCAACATTGGAGGGCGCTGGGTTCCCTGGGATGACCTGATCGAGCCGTTCGTTAAGTCCGACAAGTCTTTCAAGTGCCCCAGCGACAGCGTGAAGCGGGCTCCTGGCCGCGCCGCGCGGTCCTACGCGATGAACGATCAACTGGCCTACAAGATGCAGATGACCACGGGCCAGGCGTGGACCGGTCAGGGAATGAAGCTCGGCTCCATCCCCAGCCCCAGCCGCTACGTCCTGCTGACGGAGTGGCACGTTGCGGGTAATGTCCGATCGGAAGGCAACTATCAGACCAAGATGACCGAGCCGCTGGCGAACGAATACTATCACGACGGGGGGGAGGGGAACAACTTCTCCTTCTTCGACGGGCACGTGAAGTATTATCAGAGAGGTCAGCTGGACACGAATCAGAACTATATGTTCTGGCAGGAGCTGGGCCAGTAGAGCATCACTGAACCTTTTCGGTTCAACCCTTGAGGGCCGGCCTGGATGAAGGCGGGGCTTTTCACACCCCTAGCGCGACGCCGAACCCAGATCGGCGCTCGAAAGCTGCCGGCGCGATGGCCTGCAGAGGAGGAGCCATCCAACCCACCTTCCACCCGCTCCATCTTCCGGAGGATGCCCTGGGGCTGAAGGACCGCCAGGCGGGCAGAATGCCCGCCCCTCGAAGCCGCGTGGCCTACAGACAACAGAAAAAGTCACACAACAGCTGCCGCTCTGCCATCCGCTCGCCAGACTCACCGCGGCTTAGAGGCACAGCCGCAAGGCGACAGTGGGCCTCGGCCTGGACGGCTCTCTGGCTGTACCCGGCCCCTCCAACGCAAAAAGGCCGGGAGCAGAAACAGGTCTGCTCCCGGCCACTAGCTCTGCAGCCCCCGCCCGTCGGCAACAGGCAGGCGGAGGACCGTTACAGCTTCAGTAAGTCACAAAGTCCGAAGGGATGGTGCCCTCGCGGCCGTGGATCACCCGGACCTTCTTGCCGTCAATGATCTGCGAGGACACGGCACCCACAATGCTAATGTAGTCGCCGACACTCGGATACACCTCAGCCTTGATGACCCGGATGCCCTTCTTGCCTTCGCCGGCGTCCACCCCGGAGCCGTCGTCAATCAGGAAGTAGCCCTCCAGGAAGTTGAACTCGGTAACCCGACCGAACACCCGGACCAGCAGTCCCTGATTCTCGGCGCCGGCTGCAGTCCCCACATAGCCCGGACCGCCGACATTTTTGTTGTTCACGGTCCAGACGGGCGTTGTTCCTGTCCCGATGACAGAGACCGTCGCGTTGCGCAGGACGCGCTCGCCATTGCCGTTGGTATCCAGCTTGCCGGTAACCGAGACCTTCGCGCCCACGGGCGGCAGGGGATTGTCCGTTTCGACCCTGATGCCGGCAGTTCCGTCCGCGTCCTGCATATAGAAGTAGCCCGTCTCGGAAATCGGCGAAACGGTGACGATCAGGTTGGCCTCCGGCAGGAAGGTGATGTTCGCGCCGTCCGCCTGCGCCCGCGCATCGCCGATGGAGCGAGCATCATACTGCGGCAGCTCCACCTCCACCAGGTCGGCCACGGTCAGGTTGAAGTTCAGCCCGAACTTCTGGACGAACCTTACGAAGACGGTGATGACATCCGTCTCCGAAAGAGCTTCCACCGACACTTCGGACCACGGCTGGTTCGGCGCCATCAGATCGGCCCCAACATTCCAGACGACGCTGGGCGCATCCGGATTGATTCCACCCGTCGGGTCTATGCCGATGTTGACGGTATCGGGCTGATCAGCCGCGCTGCCGCCAACCATGAAGTTTTTATACTTGACCCGCGCCGAGTAAACTTTGCCGGGCACGGCTTTGAAGTGCTGGTAGTAGCCGCCGTTCTTGGTGACGTAGCTTCCGCGGGAGCCGACGAAGTAGGTCCCGTCGTAGGCTGTGACGCCCCACATATCGGCGATGCTGCGGATTCCATCCACCACTCCGAACTTGCGCCAGTAGAGAGGATGCCTCTGGCCCGGCGAGGGCTCCGCCCACTCCTCGAAGCTTCCGTTGCGGAAGTTTTCCAGGGGCTCCGGCGGCGTATCTAGGATGACCGTCCCGCTGTAGACCGTCTTGTAGCCCGGGGCCGAGCTGACCACACGGACATAGTAGCGGGTGTCCAGCGCGAGCCCGGTCAGCGTGATGCTGTGCTCGGTGACCAGCGCCGGATCGGATTTGGAGTTGGCGAATGCGATGACACCCTCATCGGCCCCTTTGCCGGGCGGCGTGGTGTCATATTCCACCTTCGAGTCGCAGGCCACGTCGGTGGTCCACTGGATCCGGAAGCTCGTCGGAGTAAGCTGTGTGATCCGGACGGCCGGCACGGTGGGCGATGACACGATCGTGATCAGGCTGGCCGTCGCCGGAGCCACCGTCACATTGTCAATGTCCACCAGCTGGGTGCGCTGCCCGCTGCCGTCGAAGCTACGGAACCAGATGCTGGTCTGCGCTCCAACGGCGGTAAAGCGCGTGTGATAATGATCCCAGACATCTCCCTTCAGAGCGATGGGAAGCCAGACGATGCTGGTAGCGTTCGGATTCGACGTCTGACCGGTCAGGTCGTAGCCGAACGAGGCACCCGTAAGCCACGGATCCCAGTCGCCGCCCCACAGAATGAAAGCGAAGGCTGCGTCAAAATCGAAGTCATAGACCGTCCCGGGAACCGTGGGCACCGCCTGCACGATGCCCTGACCGATGGTGCTGGACTGAATGTTGCCTCCGATGAGGCGCTGATAGTCGTTGTTGGGACTGAGGGTCCCGTTGTTGTTCGGCATCCCCCAGAACGCCGCCGCAGGCGCGGTCTTCCAGACGGTCCATGCCTGACCGACCCAGCCATTGATGGGATTGGTGACCCACCCGCTCTCGAAGTCGCCGTTGACAACAACGTTCTGAGCCGCTGCTGGCATCACCACTGCCGCCGCGAGCGCGATTACAAGCGCGGCTCTCATCAAGCTGCCCAGTGCTTGCATAAGATCCTCTCCTTTCGAAGCGAAAGAGGGCGTTTCAATTTTCTCCCTGCCGCGTTGCAGCCGGGTTTTCACTCACTATTGTAGGACAACAGGCCGCAGAAAACAACGCAATTCTGCGGGGCATTGCAGAAATACGGCAGAAACATTGCGGAGCCCGGCCCGCGTGGGAGAGGCGCGATTTGACAGAAAGTGGGTTTTCCCTTACGCTGGGCGACGAGGGGGCAACAGAAAGAGCATACCGGGAAGCGCGGGGAGAGACGATGAGCAACATCTGGCCAGCGGCAGCCTGTGCCGCGGTGATGCTGATGATCACTGCAGCCTGCCTGGCATCGGATCTGCCGGACGGCTTCGTGCGGGTGAAGGGCGATCAGTTCGTCCTGTCCAGCAACCCGGACCGCATCTTCAAGGTGAAGGGCTTTAACTATTTCCCGCAGAGGCATCCCTGGGCCATCTTCAGCGAATGGGACCCGCAGGAGGTTCAGGCAGAGCTGGCTATAGCGCGTGACCTCAACTCCAATGTCATCCGGACTTTTGTGACCGGCGGAGAGCCTCCCTCGCAGGCCACTCTGAACGCCATCGTGGAGTTCGTTCAGATCTGCAAGGCCAACAACCAGAAGGCCATCATCAGTCTGTTCGATGGCTACCACACCTACCCCGCCGCGGGGAGCGCAGAGGAGGCGAAAAACCTGGCGAAGATAGATGCCATCTGTTCGGCCCTGAAGGACGATACGGGCGTTTTCGCCTGGGACATCAAGAATGAGCCGGACTGGATCAACGACACATACTGGAGCTGGAGCCTGCCCGGAGCGGAGGCCGAGGCGGCCCGGCGGATAGACTGGCTCTACCGGATGCGCAACCGCATCAAACAGGTGGATCCCAATCATCTGGTAACGGTGGGCTTGATCTTCAACTACAACAACTACCTGCCCACCTCCACCCGGACCGTGGAATCCTTTGTGGACTTCGTCTGCTACCATTATTATCCACGGAACTACCCGTTCGAGACGTTCCGGCAGTCCATCCGGTCCCTGAAGGCACGGACGTCCAAGCCCATCAATGTCGAGGAGATCGGGCACAACGC
>CALCJH010000396.1 GCA_937967775.1 uncultured bacterium
CTCCGTGGTTCTGCACGATCTTCTGGACCACCGGCAAGCCAAGCCCGGTGCCTTTGACTTTTGTCGTGAAGAACGGTGTGAAGATCCGCTCCAGACGGTCCGGTGGGATCCCGCAGCCCGTATCTCGCACCCACAGCTCCACGCTCTCCGGCCAATCCGCCGAAGGACGCGCCCCGAGCTCCAGTGAGCCTCCTTCCGGCATCGCCTGGATGGCGTTGAGGATCAGGTTCAACAGCACCTGCTCCAGCTGCTTGACGTCGGCGAGGAAGGAGGGTGTTCCCTCCCGGACAGCTATGGAGCAATCTATGCCTGCCTGCTCCAGTTGCGCGGCCACTCGCGAGCGCCCTCGCTCCAGGAGGTCCTGCGGTCTGACCTCCGACACTTCCAGCTTCAGGGGACGTGCAAAGTCCAGGAACTCGCTTGCGATCCGGTTGAGCCCGTCCACCTCCTCGATGATGATATTGAGGAACTCCCGGTCGGCGGGGTCGGTAAGCTCGGAATTCAGGAACTGTGCCGCTCCTTTGATGGACGAAAGGGGATTGCGCAGCTCGTGAGCAATGCTTGCCGCTAGCTGACCGATGGCCGCAAGCTCGCCCATACGGCGCACCTCTTCCTGCATCCGCACTTGGCGGGTCATATCCTCGAAGACGATGACGAGACCCAGCGGCTCGCCGTCGGTATTCCTGAGCTGGGAAGAGCTGAGTGAAATATGAAGCTGCGAGTCCGGCCCGTTTTTCAGGGTCAGAGTGACGCCCCGCTCAGGAGGGGCCCCGTCCAGAACGCGTGCAAGGGATGCCTCAAGGGAAGCCATCTCAGCCGGGGCTATCTCGAAGCGCTCCAGCACCTCGGTGAACGTGATTCCCAGGGTGGCGGAAGATTCGATTCCCAGAATCTCTTCGGCCGCACGGTTCCAGCTCACAACCCGGCCTGAGCTGTCCAGCGTCACCACTCCTGCCGGAACGCTGGACAGGATGTTGTCGGTGTAGGTGGTCAGCGCAGTCAAAGCTTCCAGCCCGCGGTAGATAGATGCGGCCTGCGATGCAATGACTGAGAGCACGCGCAGATGGTCCTCTGTATACACGTTGGGCGACCGGCTGTGGACACTGAGGACGCCGACGACTTCATCCTGCACCATCAGGGGGATGGCCATCACAGAGCGCAGCAGCGGATCACGCGCTACCTCCGCGAACCGAGCATCCTTCTGGATGTCCGGCAGGACCACCGCTTTGCGCTCGTGCACTGCCCACCGCGCCAGACGGTAACCCCCCGGGCTGTCGCCGGCCTGTCCCGTGCGCATCTGCAGAGCCCCGGACTCAGGGTCCACCGTCCAGATGAAGCACTCGTCGCATTCCACCAGATCCCGGACAATGGCCACGATGCTTGCCAGCGCTTCGTCAAGGTTGGCGGCGGTGCTGATCCGCTGGGAGAGCTCATACAACGCGGAAAGCTCCAGGACTTTCTCGCGCATACGGCGTTCATACTGCGCCGCGTTGCGGATGACCACACTTGCGTTCGAGGCGACGATTGAAAGGAGCTTCACATCGTGCGAGACGAACGGCTCCGAGCCTGCCCGTCCCTGCAACAGCACGCCAATGGTCCGGCCATCCGCCATCAGGGGCACCAGCAAAAGTGAGGGATCAACATCGAGGACCGGCCGCAGCGCTGATCGCCACCCCTCGGTATCGGCAAGCGGAGCCGCCTCATCCAGCAGCAGGGGGTCCCTCAATCCTGCAAGATGCCGGGCCGCGTGCGGCTCCTCGCAGACATGCCAGGGCGCCGGGTTCTCCGGATCCGCATGCAGAGTGCCGAGCACCTCCACACTGCCGTCACCCTCTTCCACAAGAACGAACGCCGCGGAGTCGGCCGGCACGGCCTTCATGGCTACCTCAAGCAACAGCGACACAGCATTCTGCAGGCCGTATGCGGAACCGATCGTCCGCGAGAGCTCATAGAGCACATTCAGCTCGGCGTATTTCTGCTCCATGGCCTGATACAGGCTGGAGTTCTCGATAGCCAGACCTGCATGGCTCCCCAGGGTGGCCAGAAGATCTACTTGCTCCTGCCGGCCGATGGGACGTGCGGAGGGACGGTTGTCCGCTGCGATAACCCCGATGGTGTGCTTCCGGACGATGATCGGAGCCGCCACAAACCCCAGCGCCGGTTCAGCCGCCACATCGCTCACACGAGACGCGTTCTCCAGATCCTCCCCTTCCGCCAGGATGACCACCTGTTCCCGGGCTGCCAGACTGATGACGCTATCCCCTGGCTCCACACTTGCCGGCCAACTCTCGCTTGGAGCGAACCCTCTTGCCGCGCGCGACTGAAGCCTGCCTGTGCGTTCGTCCAGAAGATACACCGCACACCGGTCGAACCCGATGTCCTCGATAACACACGCCGCAATTTGCGACAGCACGTAATCCAGGTCGAGCGTGGCATTGATGGCGGCCGTCAGCCGGTTGACGGTGGAGAGCTCTTGAATGCGGCGCTGCAGACTGTCGTACAGCCGCGCGTGGGCGATGAACATTGCCGCCTGATTGGCGAAGATGGTGAAGGCCGTCAGATCCTCCGGCGTGAAATCCCGGGATGGTTTCATCCGCCGGATGGAAAGCACGCCGGTGACGGGTCCACCGGGGGATCGCAAAGGCACGCACATGCTGGACTGGATATCGGAGCGGCGGCGCACCCGTACATCGCCAATCCGCTCGGAGGGAGATTCGTTCAGCAGCGCCGGTTCTCCGCTCTCCATCACGTGCCAGGCGATGCCCGAACCCCGGGGAAGGTGGGTCGTCTGCACGACCTCGGCGGGGAGGCCAAAGCTGGCACGTATGACGAGTTCTCCCTCGCTGTCGGTCAGCATCAGAGAGCACGCGTGAGCCTTCATGACTTCGGTGGCTTTCCGGCAGATCAGGTCCAGCAGCTCCTGCGCTGGAAGTGAGTGGACAGCCTCTCCGATCTCCAGGATGGCCGCCATCTGAGCAGCGAGCGCGTCCTCCTTCCGCTCACGCTCCAGGATATCGCGAGCCACGAGCGCCTCCAGCGACGCGCGGACTACGGCCTCGGCGCCGCCAGGTAGAAGGGCTGCGCTGTCCGCCACCGGGGCGGCCAGCCCGGCGGAAATGAGGGACCCTTCGATCTTGAAGGAGAGGAGAATTCCCCCGGCGAGGAAGACAGGCGACGCAAGCGTTTCAGCATTCAGGAAAGAACGGAAGACCTCCTTGAGGGGAGCGGGAACGCTTCCTGACTCAGCGAGCACCTCCGTATTCCCCGCGGAGTCCCTTCGGAAGATGCAGACGCCGGTGAATGACGTGAATGCTCGCAGGTCTTCCAGGAGACGGGCGGCAAAGTCATCCCGCCAGCCGCGATGGCCGGC
>CALCJH010000397.1 GCA_937967775.1 uncultured bacterium
CGTTGCCAGGAGGAACGCCGTACTGGAGAATCGGTCGCGGGAAGGGTATACTGTCGCAACGGCCAGGGAGGATGGGATCAGGTCTCCTGCCGGTCCGGGAAAGGCGCTTTAGAGAACAGAGAGCACGCTGACGTGTCCAGACGTCCTGTCTACCTGCGCATAGCGGAAGAGATCAAAGCCGAATGGCTGACGGGAGCGCGGCTGCGTCCCGGCGAGCGGCTGCCCACCCAGCACGAGTTGCAGAAGCGCTACGGCGCTAGCCTGCCCACCATCGTCCGCGCCCTGGGAGTGCTGGCCTCGGAAGGACTGGTCCGCAGCCGTCAGGGCAGCGGCACCTACGTTGCCGAAGTGCCTCCCGAGCGTCGTGTCCACCACGTCTCCACCTCCTTCATCAGCTTCATTGCCCAGCTCAAGGACGACTGGCTCAGTGTGCGCGCCTTCCGCGGCGTGGAGCGCAGGGCCCGCGAGTACGGATACAAGCTGCTGACCGCCAGCGCCAGTTTTTCAGCCGACCACGAGGCGCGCCTCATCGAGGAGCATCTTGCAGCCGGAGCCGTAGGAGTGGTCATCTCACCGGCGGTCCGCGAGCGGCGGCATCTCGCCGAGGACTATATGACCCGCCGCTGGCGCGATGTGCCCATCGTGGCCATTGATCTGGGGCAGGAGTACTGGGACCGCCCGATGGTGGTCTTCGACAACTACCGCCTGGGCTACGATATGACGAAAGCCCTCATCCTGCACGGGCGGCGCAGAATCGCCTTTATGCACGTCTCTGAAGAGCAGCTCTGGAACTCCGTTCACGAGAGGCGCCAGGGCTGGGAAAGCGCCATGCGCGAAGAGGGCATTCCCATCCCACCCGCCTATCGTGGTTGGCCCTCTCCGCCACGGCTAGAAACGTGGGTCAAGGGTTTCGATGAGGACTTCCGGGAGATCACCCGCGAGTTGCTCTCGCTGGATCCTGTCCCGGACGCCGTCATCGCCTGGGAAGACCACTCCGCAATGCAGCTCATCCGGGCGCTTATGGAGCAGGGAGTCAAGGTCCCGGATGATATCCTGGTGGCGGGGTTCGACGACCACGACGCCACCAGCTATTTCTATCCCCGCTTCCCCACCTCGCACCCGGATTTCGGACGGGCAGGCGAGATTGCGGTGGACATCATCCATCGCATTCTGAGTGGCGAGCCTTTACGCCCCCGGACTTATATCCTTCCGGTGCCTATGATCTGGCGCGACCCGGACGACGAGGTGCATCCGCACCATCAGCCTGCAGAGGGCGCTTCGCACGCTGGCCCCGCCGCCGCACAGCCTTCTACGCCGGAGAATCCGTTCAGCGCTCCACCGTATTCCTGAGCTGCTCGATCAGCTGCGCCAGCTCCTGACGGGCAGCGTAGAGCACGTTCGGGTCGCGGGTGTACTCGGTCATGGATGCAGCCACCGCCGGACGCACCTTCAGTGCGGCGCGGGCCCTCTGAAGCAGGCGAGGCGAGGCAGCGCCCGAGCTCTCCGCCTTGTCTGTATGGTAATTCAGGATGGCGAAGTAGTCATAGTCGTCAATCCCGTCCCGA
The DNA here is from genome assembly GCA_937967775.1 of uncultured bacterium. GTDB lineage: Bacteria > Armatimonadota > UBA5829 > DSUL01 > DSUL01 > CALCJH01. The sequence continues at coordinate 1,566 of CALCJH010000397.1, forward strand.
ATGGACGCCAGACGGATGGACGCGAGCGACTGGCCCTGCGGACCCGGATAAAGAAGCTGTCCGTCTCCGTTGAAAGTGGCGCAGGTGAACGTGTTCCACGGAATCTCCGGCCAGCGCTTGCCCGCCTCCATCATGCGTCGGATGAGCGGGTCATCCGGCCCCTGCTCCGGGTTGCGGTTGGTCTCCCAGAGATTGACCGCATAATACAGGAAGCCGGGGACGTTGTATTTCCAGTTCTGCCAGAAGATGATGCGAGGGTCTATGGCCGGATAGTCAATAAAGAAGTTCGGCCAGGGATGGTAAGGATGGCAGCAGACGTAGGTCCACACCTCGTCACCGTCGCGCCGGTACTCCTCCGCCTGCTCGTGATCGTAATGTGAGGTCAGAGGCACCCAGATGTCCACGTATCCTTTCAGCTCGGGGTGCGGCATGACGGTGGTCATACGGTGAAGGTCGGGGAAGCGCTGCTTCAGCCAGCCATAGGTCTCGCGCATCTCCCAGAACTTCTCGCGGGGGCACTCGTCGAAGCCGTAGATGTAGGTCATGTCCCACCAGCCGCGCGGCTTCAGGTAAGCTTGCCAGTCCTCGATGAGTGCCGCCAGCTCCTGTCCTCCCTTCTCGTTCTCGTACTTGTGCCAGGTGCAGGCCAGCGTGAACGAGTTCAGTCCGCGCTCCACACAGAACTCCATCAGGTCGCGCTCGGGCTGGGGAGTCTTCGAGTAGATATTTGTGGGGTTCAGCCGGTACTCCAGCATGAACGCATACCACTCTTTGCGCATCTCATCGGAGACCGGCTTGCCATACCACTCCGCCAGCTCGTGCTGGAAGAGCGCAAACGCCGTCTTCTGCGTTGGGGCTCTGGGAAGGTCGAAGTCCCACACCCGCACCTCCAATGGGATGCTGGTCTCCGGGGCGTTAGCTGGAGCGATGCGCACATCTCCCCGGTAGACGCCAGCAGGGATCCCCGGCGGAGTGAAGACCGTCACCCACACTGGCTTAAGCGCGCTCCTTCCGAGGTCGAAGAGGGCATTGTCCATCAGCGGATCCGGATACCATCCCGCATATTCCACGGCGTAGCGGGGCCACTGGGTCTTCACGAAGTCCACCAGGTTCAGACGGACGTTTTCCCGCCTGATGACGGCGCCGCGAGGGCCGGTTAGGTCCGTGACTGATACGCTCACCTGCTGTAGGTCGCGACCGTGGGCGACCACCACCAGCTGAACGCTCTCCTTCTCGTTGCGGGCCAGGGAGACACGGGCAGGAACCCCGAAGCTTCCCGCAAACGGCTCGTCCCTCAACACCTTCATCAGGGCGGACTCGACTCCGACGGCGTAGCCTTTCCGGCCGGTGTCCGCGCAGACCGCACGCACGTCCGCGAGCTCGCCGGCCAGATCGTCCAGCATCGCCTCCAGCTCCAGCCAGGACTTGCGGCCTTCGGCGGACCGGGCAAAGGCTGCCACCCGGTCCAGCCTGGCGAGGACAGCGGACACCATCTCACGCTCGCGCTGCCGGGCGGGTCTGAGATCTGTTGCCAGCCTTTGCAGCCCGGCCAGCTTCTGGCGCAAAGGAGGCACCCATGCATAGTCTTGAGGCGAACGGCCCGACAAGTGCCCGCTGGACTCGTCATAGACCGCGAACGCGATGCGATGCAGTCCCTCGAACGGGAAGCGATACTGGAAGGTGTACTCCTGCCGCCCCGGTGCGGCTGTGGTGCGGTGGCTGGAGAGGATTTTGCCCTCGCAGAGCACATCCACCCGGACGGGAACGGGGCGGCTGCGGGGATTCTCGAAGCTTACGGTGGCTGGGTAGCGTCCGGGGGCGGAGACAAACGTCTCGGGCCGGCTGCAGGTGCCTGCTCCCCGTAGCCCGACCGGTGTCCACTCCTTCCGGGCCTTCCGGTCCCGGATGAGCAGGGCGGCGGAAAGTGCGTCTGCGTCCCGGAAGGTCATCTCCCCCCAGCTCTCCGGCTCCACAAGATGGTAGCGAATGCTTGCCCAGACGCTGCGCTCCTTCACGGTCATAGATCGCCGCGCGAAGTTCGCCTTCCATGTGTCTCCCGGCCGGGGCGTGGAGACACCCAGAGTCTTGAACGGGATCGTGAAGAAAGCCGTCCAGGCAGAATCCTCACGCGCGGTCTCCACCGTCCACTGCCCGTCCCAGCTTCCGGGCTGCTCGGGACGGTCCTTTTCGTCGTACTGCGTGCCGGCCACCGTCGCTCCAAGATGGAAATAGGTCTTCGGGTC
>CALCJH010000398.1 GCA_937967775.1 uncultured bacterium
GTGGTGCGCCTTGTCGGCGAGATGCCATATTTCGCCATCTCCAGCTCGCGGATCTGCTCGGCGAGATCCTTCTGCGCCTGCTGGATCTCAGCGGCGACCTCAAGCTGACGTTCTGAAAGGAGCGCCGGGGTCTTCCGGACGAACACGGCCCCTTCCGGGAACGCCTCTTCCGTCAGCCCTCCCGCGCGGGCGATCAGACTGGAGACCCTTTCCCCCTCCTGCAAGAGCGCATACGTCCCCGGGTAGCGCACCCGGCCGGTGATCGTGACCACCCTGGGTGTCCGCCGCGCGTCCGACACCTCTTTGACCGAGACCTGATCTCCGTCTGCAAGCAGGATATTGTCCGTCTCCTCGCCCTGCATGGCACGGTCCAGATTCACATTGAGGATCTGCGTCTGCTGGCCGGCCTCCGTCTGCCGCGCCACCTCCACCACACGGTGAGCCTCCGGCCTTGCGCCTCCGGCCGCGATGATGAGATCCCGCAGCCGCATTCCGTCCACCCGGTCATATACGCCCGGACGGCTGACCTGGCCGGAGATGGTGACCGTACGGTCCAGCGCGGCCGCCTCCTGAACGGAGTAAATGACCACCCGATCCTTTGGACGAAGCTCGAGATTCTGCTGAGCATCCCCCTCCATCGCCCGCCCGAGGTGAACGCTCAGGAGCTCAGTTGAACCGTCCTCACGGGTGCGCAGGACAGTCGCCCGCTCCAGATAGATCTCAACGTCCGCGAAGCCCTCAGCGCGGCGCACCAGATCCGACAGACGCATCCCTTCCGAAAACTCATACTCTCCCGGCCGGCGGACCTGCCCCTCGATCTCCACCCGGTTCACGGCATCGTGAAGCACGGGCTGGATCAGAAGCAGGTCTCCGTGCTGCAACGGGAACTCCCAGTCGGGAGAGTCCGGCGATGAGAGTGTCAGATCCACGAGGAACTTCCGTGAGCCACCCGCCACCCGCTCGAGGCGCACGCTGCTGAGAGAGGCCTGTCCTCCCGGGCCTCCCGCCATCCGCATCACGCTGCGGACGCTTGTCTCCTCCAGAAGTTCGAAGATCGCCTGACGGCGGACCTCGCCCTTGACCGTGACCGTGGGACCGATCGCCGGGACGAAGATCGAATCGCCACTCTGAAGGGTGATATCCCCGCTACGGTCTCCCTCCAGAAGCAGTCGGTACAGGTCGGTGGTGGCGATGGTCTTCTTGTTGCGCTGGACGGTGATCCTCCTGAGTGATCCCGCGTCCGTCGGGCCGCCCGCCACATAAAGCGCGTTCAACAGCGTGGAGAGGCCGGGAAGGATATAGGCGCCCGGTTTCTTCACTTCTCCGATGACGAAAACCTGAATGGGGCGGATTGAAACGATGCGAGCCTGTGCGGAGAGAGACGGGAACTTGGCGTGCGTCTCCTTCGCGATGACACGTTCGGCCGCCCCGAGGGTTAGCCCGTTCACCCGTACGAATCCGACGCTGGGAATGCGCAGCCTGCCTTCCGAGTCCACGGTCTCCGTCAGCACCGTCTCCTGTCCGGCGGGACTGCTGAGCACCACTTCCACGGTGTCTCCCGGCCCCAGCGGGTACTCGGCCGGCGGCGGCAGGTTCGGGATCGGCTGAAATCCCTCTGTCACGCGGTCGAAGAAATCGTGACCGAACAGCCGGATCTCTGGCTCCGGAGGAGGGAACATTCCTGCCAGCTCCCCGGGAGAGGGAACACCCGGCGACGGAGGAGGCTGCAGTGGCGTGCCCGGCGCTCCGGCTGGCGGCTGCGAAGGCGCGGCGACCGGAGGCTGTGTCGCAGGGTACGGCGGGAACGGCGCGGGAACAGGAGCAGGCTGCCCCGCTTCGGGCTGGGCGGTACGGGCGTTCACTGTGGTTCTCTCCGGCGCCGTGGGGAGGATCACTCGAACGAGATCCCGATCATCACGCGAAGGAGCAGAGACCAGCTGCGCCGCGACAGTCTCCGCGAGCAGGCTCAGGGCTATCAGCGCCGCCAGACGAAATCCTTTTCCTCGAAGCATCCCCGGTCCTTGAAGAATCTGCCGCGTCCCGAGAGGGGAGCTACGGACAACTGCTGCGCCGGTCCGCAGCCGCGTCAGTATACCACACTCCACCCTTCCATTGCAGAAAAGAGGGAGTCTGCCGGCATCCCGTCCGGTACAGCGAAGCGCCCGGACCGTGCGGTCCGGGCGCCGACTCTTCTCGTCTTGTGCAATCGGATCTTCGCAGCCTGCCGGCGGCCTGGCCGGAGGCCGGAAGCGGCTTTCAGGAACCGGCCAGAAGCGAATCCATCGGGATCAGTCCCAGGCGGGTTGCCCGCCGGAAAGCCTGCACCCGGTTGGAAACATGCAGCTTCTCATAAATGTTGGCCAGATGAAAGTCCACAGTCCTCTTGCTTACGTACAGGGCGTCCGCGATGTCTTTGCTGGTCCTTCCCTCTACCACCAGGGACAGCACCTCGATCTCTCGCGGGGTCAGTTTGATTGTCCGCTCTTCCTGAGCCCCAGGAATTCCGACAGTCGACATCCGGTGTCTCCTTTCCCTGTTCGCCGCTATCAAGATGTTTCCACACTCGCAAAAGCAATCCCAAGCGCTTTTGCGCCATCTTACAGCGGCGGCAGGGGCCAGCCTTGGCTTTATGCTGAGTTGGGTGTCCTCCCGTGTTCGCGCAGACGGAGCCGCCGGCACCAGGCGGTTCCCGCCCGTGGCGCGCCCTCACCGAAAGTCTTTTTCCGTTCCCGCGCCTCCGTCTGAGAAGAAAAGTTCCACGCGCCGCGCTGCCCTTACACGAATGCTTCCGGAAGCAAAAGGAAGGGCCAGCGGGCTGACTGAAACGCTCCGCAGGGCCGGGGCTTTCCGCGCTGACCGGAGGGTGGCATAATGGATAGGCCGGAAGAGCAGAGCAGGGAGTCCCGGAGGGAAAGGGTGTTATGGGGAAAAAGTCCGTTCTGTTGATCCGTCTCCTGGAACTTCTCAGGGAGAGTCCGGGAATGACCGCAGCCCAGATCGCCGCGGAGCTGGGGCGTTCCGAGCGCACCATCTACCGCTACATCCAGGATCTGGCCAACGAACTGGACGCGGATGTCCGGTTCGACAACGGCTATCGCCTTGCGGGTGACGCGCGCCTGACACCCATCAACTTCACCCCGGAAGAGGTGCTGGCGATCAAAATGGCGCTGGAGGCGACACCCCTTCGCAAGACCGAACCTCTGGCTCGCAGCGCGGGCAGCGCGCTGCGCAAGGTGGAGACCACGATGTCCGGCATCGCCCGCAAACACAGCGAGCAGGCCAGAGGGAAGGTCTATCTCGCGCCTTCCATCCCGACACCCGTCAAACTGAAGGAGAACCTTCTGCCAGACATCGAAGGGGCCCTTCTGGCGGAGGAGACGCTGAGGCTGCGATACTGGTCCGCAGAGGCTCTCCAGCCGTCCGATCGCGAGTTTGATCCCTACGCGCTGGTCTTCCGCAGCAGGCACTGGTATCTTCTGGGCTACTGCCACACGCGCAAACAGGTTCTGCAGCTCAGGCTGGACCGCGTGCTTTCCGCCAGGCCGTCCGGGCGCAATTTTGCCCGCCCGAAAGACTTCTCCGTCGAGCATTTCTACAAGAACAGCTGGGAGGTCATGACGGGGGATCCGGTCCGGGTGGAGATCCTGTTCGATGCCTCTGTCGCGCGGCGCATCAAAGAGACGCAGAGACACCCCACCCAGGAGGTGGTGGACCGCAAGGACGGCAGCGTCATCTTCAGCGCCGAGGTAGCGGGCCTGGAGGAGATCGGAAGGTGGGTGCTCACCTTCGCGGGAAACGCAAAGGTGCTGCAGCCACCCGAGTTCGTGGAATGGATGACGGCAAAGGCGCGGGAATTGGCCAGCCTCTACCTGCCCGCGCAGGGAGCTGTTGCGACTGCCTCACCCGGAGCATCAGAGTCCAGCCATCCACAGGCAGGCAGACCCGGTAAAGCGACGCCTTGAGCCTCCGCTACCTCTGGAAGATCTTCTCCAGGCTCTTCCGGTCCAGCCGCACCATGATAGGCCGGCCGTGGGGACAGACGTAGGGGTTGTCACACTGCAGAAGCTGCTCGATCAGCGAGCGCATCTCCGGCTCGGACATCCGGTCCCCGGCCTTCACGGCCGCCTTGCAGGCCGCACTGGTGACCACGGCCTCACGGGGTGCCAGCATCTTCCGGTCCAGCGTCAGCTCCACCACCTCGCTCAGCATATCCCGCACCGTCTGCTCCACATCGGAGAGCTTCAGACCGGCGGGCACGCCCCGCAGCAGCACGGCCTCCGGCCCGAACTGCTCCAACACGAAGCCCAGGTCCGCGAACTCCTTCAGACGCTCCATCACGATGCCCGCCTCTCTGCGAGACAACTCCAGCGTCACCGGAACAGCAAGCATCTGCACAGGATTTTCCCGTGAGCGCGATCGAAACCGCTCGTAAAGCACTCGCTCGTGCGCCACGTGCTGATCTATGATGGCCAGGCCCTGTGGCGTCTCCACCACAATGTAAGTCCCGGCCACCTGTCCCAGGATCCGGAGGTGGGAAGGGTCCAGCCGCTGGTCCGCGATGTGGGACGACTCCGGCTGCAGAGATGCCACTGGCTCCGGGCCAAGGGTCGCCCGGTTTTGCTCCGGCGGAGCGTAGAGCCGGTGCGCATCCGGTGGCGGAGTGGGATCGCGCTGCAACCATCCGCCGCCCACCGCCTGAGGCGCGGGCTCGAAGGAGAACCCCGGCCCCTGTGGCACAAGGGCGGGACCGGCGGGTGACGGGGCCACCCTGGGCACCAGCCCCTTCCCCACAAGCGCCTCGCGCAGAGTGTGGAACACCAGCGAATACGCCTCCCGCTCCCTAACGAACTTCACCTCGGCCTTGCGGGGATGGACGTTGACATCCACCAGATCCGGCGGCACCTCCAGCAGGACCACCACGATCGGGAAGCGTCCGTGGGGCAGCAGCCCGGCATACGCCTCGTCCACGGCGTGCGAGAGAAGACGGCTTGTGATGGGCCGTCCATTGACAAAGAGATACTGCTGAGAACGGTTGGGACGGGTCCGCGTGGGCGGCGCAAGGAATGCGCGAAGAGAAAGAACGGACTCCGCCTCCGCCGGAATCAGCTCCCGCGCCACCTGCCGCCCGAACACGCTGACCAGGGCGGTGATGATATCCCCGCCCGGGTGACTGAAGCTCTCCTGCTCCCCGTGGCGCACCAAGAACGATACATCGGGCCGGGCAAGCGCGAGCCGCTGGACGAAGTCCAGGCTCCGGGCGAGTTCGGTCTGGGCGCTCTTCAGGAACTTGCGGCGCGCGGGAACGCTTTCGAACAGGCGGGACACCCGCACCGTCGTGCCGGGAGGCGCTCCGGTTGGCTCGTGCTTCACAGTGACCCCGGCGCGGATGAGAACACGTGTTCCTTCCTCAGATTGGCGAGGACGCGTGATCAGCTCGAACTCTGAGACGGAGGCGATGCTGGGCAGGGCTTCCCCGCGGAACCCGTATGTGGTGATGCGGAACAGGTCCTCGGCAGAGGAGATCTTGGAGGTGGCATGCCGCTCCACGGCCAGGAGCGCCTCTTCGGCGGTCATCCCCTCGCCGTCATCGGACACCTCCACCAGGTCGCGCCCTCCATCTCCCAGCAGCACGCTGACGCGCCGTGCTCCGGCGTCCAGCGAGTTCTCCACCAGTTCTTTCACCACCGAAGCCGGACGCTCGATCACCTCGCCGGCGGCGATCCTGCTGGCGATCTCCGGAGGAAGGACGACAATCGAGGGACGCAGGGCCACTCGCGTCCCTGGCTTATGAGAGGATGGGTCTGGCATATGACTGAGAGTTATCCTCTTCCTGGCCGTTGGCTGCCATCTGCCTGGTCCACAAGGGAAGCAACACAGGACACCAGCCCCTCGACACGGCTGACAAGTTCCGCCCGGTCAAGCGAAAGCTCGCCGACAGACTCAATGTCATAGCCCCAGCGGACTGCGAAAGGGGTCAGCCAGTCAAGGTCTGCGAACTCCGAGAGATCCGTACCTGAGTCAGCGGCAAGATCGAAAAGAAGAGTCAGGTCGTGTGTCCGAGGATAGACTAAACCGTGGGCGGCCAGACTCGCTTTCAGAGCCTTTTGTACGACCTGCTGACAGTGGAGGCTGAACAGCTCGCAACCGAAGACTGCAGGATCCAGCATTGCCCGGAGAGCCCGCAACTCATTCCGGCAGATGGTCAGGAGATTGCAGGCGTGCTCACGGTCGCTCATACACCACACGGCCTTCCCGCAGCGCGCGGGCGATGACGTGGTTGGCAGACCCGCTCCACCGGTCCACTTCATCCCTGCTGTACAGGAGAATGTCAGCAGGCACCCGGAAACGGCGGGTCGCCCTTCTCAGTCTCAGCTCTTCGTCCAGACGCTCCTTCGCTGAGGAGAACCCATTTTGAGTCACGACGAGAAGATCCAGGTCCGAACCGGCGGATGCCTCACCCCTCACCACCGATCCGAAGGCATAGACACGTGCGGGATTTCCCTCCCGTACGATCTCCGCCACTATTCCTGCAAGGACACTCTCTGAGATCAACCTGTCCCTCCGGGCTTTCCACCCGAGGCCATTGTATCAGAAGCTGTCACTCCTTCTCCGCCTCTTTCTGAAGTTGCCAGAGGGCGGTGAGCGCCTCCACAGGGGTCATAGTGGAGATGTCCATCTTCTTCAGCTTCTCCACCACCGGCGACGGGGCCGCCTCGAAAAGCGTCAGCTGCCTCACCTGGGCCGGCGCCGGAGCCCGGCGGGGAGAGACACCTGCGCCACCTTCGTCCTCCTCTAGATCCCTCAGAACCTCCTGAGCGCGGGACACTACCTCCTCCGGCAGGCCAGCCAGGCGGGCCACCTGAATGCCGTAGCTACGGTCCGTCCCTCCCGGCATGATGCGGTGCAACCAGATGATCCGGTCCGCCTCTTCCCGCACCGCCACCCGGTAGTTCCGGACGCCCGGCAGCTGGGACGCCAGCTGGTTGAGATGGTGGTAGTGCGTGGCGAACAGCGTCTTGATGCGCGCCTTCGCCAGAAACTCCGCCACAGCCCAGGCGATGGAAAGCCCGTCGTAGGTGCTGGTCCCCCTCCCGATCTCGTCCAGCAGCACCAGACTGCGAGAGGTGGCGTTGTTCAGGATGTTGGCGGTCTCCGTCATCTCCACCATAAACGTACTTCGCGCGCTGGCCAGCTCGTCGCGTGCCCCGATGCGCGTGAAGATGCGATCCACC
>CALCJH010000399.1 GCA_937967775.1 uncultured bacterium
CGGCGCAGAGCCTCGGTCACCCCGGCGCGGGTGTAGACCTCGTAGCCGCCGTTGTAGATATCCACGATCCCGTCGCCCCGGGCATATACCGTGGCGTCCGGAACGGCGCGCCAGGCATTGATACGGTCCGGAGCGATCTTCACCAGGTCCTCTCTGGCCGCCAGACAGGCTCCCGCAGCCGCCAGCAACACCGCAGCGACCAGCAAACGCCTGACCATCACCCGATCCTCACGATGTCCATCCGGGCCGGGTCATCCGTGCCCAGCCCGTAGCGGGCCGCGGTGGCGATCCACTTCGGCTCCCGTCCGGACTCCGCCAGCGACTTCAGCCCGGTCTCGGCCCGCCGCTCGTCAATGGTCTTCCAGGCGAAATAGTCCACAGCCACCGGATCGCGCGACAGCACCAGACTGCAAAAATCCCAGAGGGAGTCCCTGCGCAGTCCCGGTCCGCCGTCGGCCATCGGCCTCAGGGCATCCAGCACCACCAGCCGGGTCTTGTCCCGGATGGCGGGAATGGCGTTCACGTCGGCCAGATACGGGTCGCAGTGATTGCCGTGATGCCTGCCCGGATTATCGAAGGAACCGTAATGGTTCTTCAGCGCGGCCGTCACGCCGGCGATGCTATGGTCCTTCATAACGGGCACATTGATCAGCGCCGTGATCTGCTCCGTGATGATCTTCGTCAGGCGTCCCTCGAACTGGCCCTGGCGGGTGGGCTGCTCCTCCCAGACGCCGTCATTTGCCAGCACGCGCACGCCGGGCCCGTCCCGGTTGACCTTGTAGCCGCTCTTCAGCAGGTCGCCGGTCGCGCGGTCCCAGATGATGACATTCGAGGGCTTGACCCCCGCGCGCACCACCGCGTCCGCCACCGCATGAGCCACCTCCGGATGCGTGCAGGCCCCGACCCCGAAAAGGCAGTTGACCTTGATGCCCACCACGTCATCCGGTTTGAAAAGCGACTTCCAGGCGGCGGTGGAGTTCGAAATATTGGTGAGCTTAGCGACTGCGTGGTCCAGCATCTGCGCTACCACGGCCTTATTCACCTGGCCTCCGGGGGAGTCGGATCTGGAGATGGAAGAGCGGTTGCGCACTACCACCAGCCGGGATCGGGAGGTAGGCTGCGCGGCAGCCGCCGTTTCCTGGCCCAGCACTCCGGCGGCCGCTACCCCAGCGCCGGCTGCAGCCGCCTGCTTGAGGAAATCTCTGCGGGTGCTCCTGAGAGCCATCGTGTCACCGTCCTTTCCAGGTCCGGCCGAAAAGACGATCCGGCACCGCTCCCTGCCGTCCGGGCACTGAGGAGCCAGCCGAAGCATGGCTTTCTTAGAGGTTAAGATACTTCACGCGCCGGGTCAACAGTACTGCGGTACTCCACGAAGAGCACCAGTGTGGCATGGCCACATATAATGAAGGCGCGCGGGGCAGCTGACCTGTTTCCCGCGCGCCGGTCAACCCGGAATGCGGTGGGGGCGCCTCCTACGCCTTGAGATCGGCAAGCAGGGATTCGCCCAGAGAGGTCTGGATGTCGCTTGTGATGACGATATCCACAACCTCGCCCACACGCGAGCCGCCACCCAGCACAATGACCATCGTGTCATCAGGCAGATGAGCGATGCCCTCGTTGGGCTCAAGTCCGCTGCGCTCCACCCTGACTCGCATCTCGTCACCGCGATGATACTTCTTCATTCGCTTCGAACCTCCGGTTCAGATCCGCTCCCGCGCCGGCGCCACTCCTGGCCTGCCCTGTCGGCGGGAGCGAGCACGAAATTCCGATGCACTGACATCCGTTGAGCCTGCCCGGGACGCGCGCAGAAGCCCCGGCGAGCAACGCTCGGCAATCGGGATCGCGTGGAATCGGTCAGGCTGGACAGACGGGGGAGAAACGTGGGAGGTAGAAGTCCGGGGACTCACGGGAATGCACGCGCGAAGGCGCGCTTCTCCATACGTGAGCAAAGGAACCTCTGGACGATGCGCAATCAAATCAGCACTCGCCTCCCCGGGGACTCGATTTCAGTGTCCCCGGCCTCATCTGTATTTTACCATTGTCCGCGGTCCTGCAGTTCCCCTTCTCAAATTTCAAATATCTTTCTGTTGCCCCGCCTTTGCGGCGCGCTCACTGTTGCCACCGGCCCGCAGCTTTCGTTCCAGCGGCGAAGGGAGAAACATCTTTATCATCGCGCCCAGCACCTGCAGCGCGCCCGGCCCACCGCGCCCGCGGCGCGCAAGGAGCGATTCGAGAACCGCATCCCGGGCCGAGCCGTCGGATGCCGTCAGCAGACGATGCGCTGCCCGCTGCGCCTCCCCGCCCTCCAGCGCCCGGATGGCCAGGCGGAAGCGAAGGGAGCCCCTTTCACACGTCAGGTCCTCTCCACCACCCGCAAGCCGGACTCCCTGCCGCAGCTCTGCGATCCTCAGCGCAAGGAGAACCTCCGGCAACACACCGGCGCGGTGCGCGATGGTCTGGATCTCTCTCTGCGCGCGTCTGTCCAGCGAGGAAACCGCCAGCGCGATGTCCAGCAGACACCCCGCTGGCCGGCACTGATGTTCATAGAACGCACGCAGCGCGCAGATGACGGCCATCTGAGCCCCTCCCGGAGTCTTCACGCGGTAGCGGCCGAGATCGAGCTCAGCGGGGCGTTCCCAGAGCCATTCCATATCCTGCAGAGAGAGATCGCCCGGCAGCCCGCTACGCAGGCAGACCCTGTGGGCCTCGCGGACCAGCATTCCGCCGCTGGCCGGACTCCAGCCATCGTCCTCCAGCGCGGACAGAGCCGCCCCCAGGTCCTGCTGACGAATGAGAAGGTGTGCGACACCCGCCACCTCCCCGCACCCGAGGAGCAGGTCGGCGCTCCGTGGCAGGCCGAGCAGCATCCAGTCCAAGCGCGCCCCGTCCAGCACCCGCCCGGCGGCTGCCGCCGCCTCGCGGACATCCTGCTTCAGCCGGGAATGGGCGATGGCTTCCGATTCCAGCCAGGCGGCCACCTCCGGCGGAAAGATCTGCTGGACCCCGGCCTGGCACGCGGCCTGCCAGATGGCCGATGCAAGTCCCTGGGATCTCGCCTGACCCGCCCATTGCTGCCAGTCGCTTACCCCGGAAGCCAGAAGAGCAAGTCCAGCATCGGCCCCGCGGCGCTCCGCGACCGCCCGGGCCCACTCGTCCCAGGCCGTCATTTCCTGCACGGCAGACCGCCCGCTCTTTTCCCGCTGGTCTTTAACCTCTACGTCCATCACACCAACTAGAACGGAACCCCTGAGGCGATGGCTCCCCTCATCCGCCCGTTTTAGCAAGCAACGACACGCCCACCACGATGAACGTCAGCGCGATCCAGGTATAGATGGTGGGACGGTCGTGGAAGACCACGATGGACCCGAGAACCACGAACACATACCCCATCGCCACCATGGGGTAGATCAGGCTCAGGCGGTAGCGCGAAGCCAGCGTCAGCCAGATCAGCGAACTGAAGGCATACGCAGTGAACCCGCCCAGGATCCAGGGGCTCATCAGAACCCGCACAGGATTCTGCAGAATGAGCGGGATGCTGAGATTCTCACCAAAGGCCTCTTTCAGATGCATCACGCCGGCCTTGATGGAAATCTGCCCGACAGCGCCAAGAAACACCGCTCCCAGCAGAGTGAGGAAACCTTCTTTGCTCATGCCGCGCTTCCGTAGGGGGAACACCGGCCGGCGGCCGGAGGGCTTCCACATCCCGGACTGCGGGCAGGACACCTCCGCCGGACCGTGAGGGGTACAAAAAGAAACACTGCCGAACTAGGGCTCGAACCTAGGACCTCCTGATCCAGAGTCAGGCGCTCTCCCAACTGAGCTATTCGGCAGCGACCACCATATAGATACCTTCTTCGGCCGCGATTTGTCAACACTTTCCCGCGATGCAAACCGCGGCCCAAAGGTTCACTTTGCCGCTTCCGCGTGGGCGGGCTCCTGCGCCAGGATCTTCTTCTCGATCTTGGCCCAGGTGTCCCTAAGCGTGACAGTGCGATTGAAGACCAGCCGCTCCGGCGTGGAATCCGGATCCACGCAGAAGTAGCCCACCCGCTCGAACTGATACTTCGTGCCCGGAGCGGCCCCGGCGACGCTCGGCTCCACGAAGCAGGTCTTCACCACCAGCGATTG
>CALCJH010000400.1 GCA_937967775.1 uncultured bacterium
GTCGGCCTACCGCGCCAGCGAGAATCTGCTCGCCCCGCTGAAAAAAGGCGGGAAGCTGGACATTGACGGCATCTTCTGCCCGAACGAGTCCACCACGTTTGGAATGCTTCGGGCATTGCAGGACTCGAAGCTCGCCGGAACGGTCCGGTTCATCGGTTTCGATTCTTCGGAGAAGCTTGTCCAGGCCCTCTCAGCAGGAGAGATTGACGCGCTGGTTCTGCAGGATCCCTTCAAGATGGGTTATCTCGGCGTGAAGACTCTGGTGGACCACCTGAACGGGAAAGAAGTTCCCCGCCGGGTTGACACTGGGGTGACGCTGGTCACCCGCCAGAACGCGCAGCAGCCTGAGATCCAGCAACTGCTGAAGCCCGATCTGGACCAGTGGCTGAAGTAGCACTCCCGTCATTGTCTGGAAAGAGTTTGCGGTGAAAGGCCTTGGGTTGGGGTGGCTGGGACCTGTCGCCGGGCTTGCGGGCGTATATCTGCTGTTCGCCCTTATCGGCCCGGAGTCGTTTCACTCCGCGCGCAACGTGGAGCAGATCCTCCGGCAGACCGCCATTGTCGGGGTGGCCACGCTGGGGATGACGCTGGTGATCATCTCGGGTGGTATTGACCTCTCAGTAGGGTCTGTCATCGCGCTTACCACGGTGATTGTGGCGGCTATGCTGGGGAGGGATGCTCCTCCGGCTGCGGCGGCTGCTGTTGGCATTGTGGCGGCATCGCTCTGCGGCCTGCTGAACGGAGTCCTCATCGCTCGACTGCGTGTGGTGCCGTTCATTGTGACGCTAGGCACCCTGCTTGTCGTGCGCGGCGCTGCCAAGGGGCTTGCAGGGGAGCAGAAAATAGATGCTCCTCTCACCTGGCTGGCCGATCTGCTGGCCGCGCTGCGGCCTGAGCAGAAGTGGATGCTGGTTCCGGCCGGCGTCTGGCTGATGTTGGCGCTGGCGCTCATGGTCTCCATGCTCCTCCGCCGGACCCGGCTGGGCCGGCACATCTTCGCCGTGGGCTCCAACGAGCAGGCTGCTCACCTTAGCGGCGTACCGGTGGGGAGGGTGAAGGTAGCTGTCTATACACTTGCGGCGGTATTCGCGGGCGCGGCGGGAGTGCTGCAGTTTTCCCGCCTGACAGTGGGGGATCCCACGGTGGCGATGGGGCTGGAGCTGGACGTCATCGCCGCGGTGGTTATCGGCGGAGGCAGCCTGTCGGGTGGGGAGGGCTCCGTTCTGGGAAGCATCGTGGGTGCTCTCATTATGACGGTCATCCGCAGCGGCTGTTCCCAGATGGGCCTACCCAACTGGGTTCAGGAGATCGTGACGGGCGGGATTATCGTCCTGGCAGTGGCGCTGGACCGCCTGCGTCAGAGGCGCCTGGTGCGGGCTTGACCCGCGTTAGCCACTCCCGGCTGCTTCTTCCAGGACTGCCAGCCGCTCAGAGCACTCGATCATTGACCTTACGGTGTGGTAGTTGATCTTCCACGCGTGCCCCAGATAATCCCAGATAACGCGGTTGTCGGGCTCCAGCAGCGCATACCATTCTCCCACCCGGTGATTGATGACGTGGTCGAAGACGAACCGGTGCACATTGCGGTATGCTTCCCAGAAATGCAAGTCCCCGAAGCGCTGGACGCCGTCCAACATACCGACTAGCGTCTCCGCCTGTTGCCAGAACTCTTTGTTACGTTCTCGTGCAGGCCCCGCGTGCGGCCCTTCGCACCAGACGCCGCCGAGCTCCCGGTCTATGCCATATTCCATGCAGTGCTCGTAAAGGCGGCGGACTTTCGGATAGTAATCCGCCGGGTCAAGGCCTAGCACATCCACCGCCCACGTCGTCAGCCAACCCAGTTCCACGTTGTGCCCGTATGAAGTGTTGTCCAGAGGGCGTCCTTCCGGCTCGTCCACGTCGCGGTCCGATCCCCACACGTTCTTGAATATGATGGCCCGCAGAGGGTGGAAGTCCGGTGTGAACTGAGCCATCCCGATTCCGTGCTCCGGGTGAAGCATCCGGGAATAGATGAGGTCCAGCACCTCCCTGGCGCGCCCGCGATGGATATGATGGCCGGAGGCGGCAAACAGATTGGTAAACGCCTCCATCAGGTGCATATGAACGTCCAGCGATTTCCGGTCTCCACCGTAAACGCCCGGCGGTGTGTGGCGCCAGTCTTCTTCAAAGAACTCGTAGTAGCCCCCGTGTAGAACGTCCGCAGCGCGCGCCTGGAGCAGATCGAACGTCCGGCAAGCCCACTCCAGGGCTGCAGCATCCCCACAGGCCCGATGGAACTGCGCGAAGGCGTAAATGACGAAGCTGTGACCGTAGACGATCTTCTTGCGATTGAGCGGGGTCCCATCCCGCTGCGCGGTCCAGAACCAGCCGCCGTGCGTTTCATCCCAGAAGTGTCTGATGACGAACTGCACTCCCTGACGGGCTCGTTCTAGAAAGGCTCCGTTGCCGTAGCCTCTCCTGTGAGCCAGGGAGTAGCTGAAGATCATCCTGGCCTGGCACAGCAGGGTCTTCACGGACTCGCCGGTGGGATTACCATTGCGGTCGAAGTAGGTGAGGAACCCGCCGCACTCCTCGTCCACGCCCCGCTTCAACCAGAAGGGAAGAAGCTCGTCTTCCAGGTGCGTGCGGACTTCCACAAGGTGCTGCCGGGTCTCTTCTGCCGTCATAGGAAGTGGGCTCCACTGGCGCGCCGTTATGGTTGATAGCTGGTGGCGGCCTCGACTATGATACACCGGCGCCTGCTGGTGACGCCGTGCTTCTTCGACGCTCTTTCGCGCTGGTTTTCTCAGGCTTATGACCCATCAGGAACTTGAATCTCTTCTGCAGGATATCCGCCGTACTCGCATCGCAGTCCTGGGCGACTACTGTCTGGACGTCTACTGGTTCATCAACATGTCCCGCAGCGAGCCGTCCGTCGAGACCGGGTTGGACACGCTGCCCGTCCAGTGGCAGCGATGCTCGCTGGGAGGGGCGGGCAATGTGGTGAGCAACCTGGTAGACCTCGGATGCGGTCAGGTGGCCGCGTTCGGGGTGGTGGGGGAGGACCCGTGGGGTCACGAGATGCTGCGTCTGCTCCAGGAGAAAGGGGTAGACGTTGGGGGTCTGCTCACGGAGTCTGAGAGCTGGGCCACGTTGACCTACATCAAACCCCATATTGCAGATGCCGAGCAGCAACGCATAGATTTCGGCAATTTCAACTCTCTGCCGCCGGAGCGGAGCACCGAGTTGCTCACGAAGCTGGAGGCGCGCCTGGGGGAGTTCGATGTTGTCGTTGTGAACCAGCAGGTCTTGCAGGGGATTCACACGGAGGAGTTCCGCGGAGGCCTTCGCAGCCTCATCCGCCGCCATCCGGAAACGGTTTTCATTGTGGACAGCAGGCACTGGAGCTCCGAATACCCGGACGCCATTTTGAAGGTCAATGACCGGGAAGCCGTTCGGCTATGCGGGCGCGATACGCCGGCGGGCGCGCTTGTTATCCGCGAAGACGTGCTTGCAGCGGCATCGGAGTTGCATCAGAAGACAGGCAAGACCGTCTTCGTCACACGGGGAGAACGCGGATGCGTAGTCTGCCACTCAGGCGGCGTTGAGGAGATCCCCGGTATTCAGGTCCTTTCCCGGACGGATCCTGTGGGCGCCGGGGACAGCTTCCTGGCAGGAGCGGCAGCTGGGCTGGCGGCGGGGCGTCCTCCAGGACAGGCGGCTTTGCTGGGCAACTTCGCGGCCTCGGTCACAGTGCGCAAACTCCGGCAAACGGGCACCGCTTCGCCTGCAGAGATTCTGGAGGTGGGGTCCGACCCGGACTATGTCTACTTCCCGGAACTTGCCGAAGATATCCGTCGCGCGCGCTACCTTCCCGGGACAGAATTCGAAGTCGTGACGGGGATCCCGGAAGGATTCCACCCGACTCATGCCATCTTTGACCATGACGGCACCATCTCCACCCTCCGGCAGGGGTGGGAAGAGATCATGGAGCCGATGATGGTGCGCGCGGTCCTCGGGCCGAGCTTCGAAGGCGCCGATGAGTCGCTATACCACCGCGTGGTGGACCGCGTGCGGGAGTTCATAGACAAGACCACGGGTGTGCAGACCATCACCCAGATGCAGATGCTCATTGACATTGTCCGGGAGTTCGGATGCGTACCGGAGGAGGAGATTCTGGACGCGGCCGGCTACAAGGCGATTTACAACGAGGATCTGATGAAGATGGTCCGCGGCCGGGTGGCCAAACTCCAACGGGGCGAGCTGTCGGTGGAAGACGTTACTGTTAAGAACGCGCCAGCCTTTCTGGAGCGGCTGCATACAGCAGGAGTCAAGCTGTACCTGGCCAGCGGCACGGACCAGCGCGACGTGGAGGAAGAGGCTTCGGCGCTGGGCTACGCGCATCTGTTTGAAGGCCGCATCTACGGCAGCGTGGGTGATCCTGGGGCGGAGGCCAAGCGCCTGGTGCTGGAACGCATCATGCGGGACATTGAGGGCGCTCCACGTGCCGGACTGGTCACATTCGGCGACGGCCCGGTAGAGATCCGTGAGACACGCAAGCGCGGAGGGCTGGCCGTTGGGGTGGCGAGCGACGAGGTGCGCCGCTACGGAGCGAATCTCTCGAAGCGCCCCAGACTGATCCGGGCAGGGGCCGACCTTGTCATTCCCGACTTCTCGCAGATGAACCTCCTGCTGCAGCTCGTGGGGGCCGGTTGAGATGCGCCCTGAGCCTCTCGACCGCAGCCGCGTGCGCTTCCGTCCCCTGGCCGAGCGCGCGAACAAGGTCCAGATCGAGCGCGATGCCGTTCCTCTGGACGTCGAGCCAGAGAATCTGTCAGAGCTGGCATGGAAAGTGGTGCGGGAGACGGCCGCGCGGATTCTTGCCGCACGGGCAGAGGACCGGCCTGTCATGCTGGCGTTCGGTGCGCATAGCATAAAGAACGGCCTGGGCCCGCTCCTTGCGCACCTCATCCGGAAAGGGTGGGTCACCCACCTGGCCACTAACGGGGCGGCCATCATCCACGACTGGGAGTTCGCTTATCAGGGGGCGTCCAGCGAGGACGTCCGCGGAGGTGTCGCCCGGGGCGAATTCGGCAACTGGCAGGAGACAGGCTTCTACATCAACCTTGCCATCAACACGGGAGCGTGGCAGGGTAGGGGATATGGAGAGTCGGTCGGAGCCTTCATCAGCAACGAAGGGCTGGTGCTGCCTTCGGAAGACCAACTCCATCGGGAGGTCCGGGAGTGCCTCTCCAGCGACCCGGCGCAAGCGGCTGCTGCGGCGGATTTGCTGGCCCTGATCCGCTGTTTCTCCCTGCCGCCTGGCGCGATGTCCGTGCCGCATCGCTGGAAGCGCTTCAGTCTGCAAGCAGCGGCTTTCGAACTGGGCGTACCTCTTACGGGGCATCCCATGTTTGGGCACGACATCATCTACAACCATCCAATGAACTGCGGTGCTTGCATCGGGCGTGCGGCGCAGCGGGATTTTCTGACATTCGCGGGAGCGGTAAGCAGGCTTGAGGGAGGGGTATATCTCTCAATAGGATCGGCGGTCATGTCGCCGATGGTGTTCGAGAAATCTTTCTCAATGGCTCAGAACCTGGCCCTTCAGCGGGGCGAGCCCATCCGCAATCATTTTATCACCGTGGTGGACCTGGCGGAAAGCCGCTGGGACTGGAGCAAAGGCGAGCCACCGGAAAGCTCGCCGGACTACTACATCCGCTTCTGCAAGAGTTTCAGCCGGATGGGCGGCGAGCTTCGTTACGCCAGCGCCGACAATAGAGACTTCCTGCTGGCTCTCGCCGCCACGCTGGAAGGCCGGGCCTGACGGTGGGCGCACCAATGTATCAGATTGTCAAGGGAGTAAAAGTCTGGGGAACTCCTGATCCCGAGGCGGTGGACCAGATGGTGCGGTGCCGCAGCGTCGGCAGCGTGGCGGACACGGCGCTGATGGCGGACCACCATAAGGGATACTCGCAGCCGATCGGCGGCGTGGTTGCGTATCTCGACCACGTGAGTCCTTCCGGGGTGGGCTATGACATCGCCTGCGGCAACAAGGCCGTGCGCACTGACCTCAAACTCAGGGACGTCCAACCGCGTCTGCCCAAGATCCTGGATCGCATCCAGTCGGAG
>CALCJH010000401.1 GCA_937967775.1 uncultured bacterium
ACGGCGGCTGGAGCAAACTGATGCAGCAACCCACGCCAGTGGGTCCGGGTCTGGGAATGGGGTGGTTCAATGAAGATCTCGGAAACAACAAGGGTCGGTTCACGGCCTACTACGAGATCTGGCCCCAGCCCGACTGGGAAGAGTTCACACTTCAGTGGGACTCCAAGACCTACCTGATCACTGGCTTTGACCGGGTGGCGATGCTCACCCAGTGCAATCCGATTCCGGAGCCAGTGTTCTTCCAGATGGGAGCGCTGCTGGGACTGAGCGGCCTGGGAATGCTGAAATTGCGTCGGCGCTGAGGCGCATCTGAGCACAGCAGGACTCACTCAAGATCGAAAACTCTGAGGCGGAGGCCGGTGGCCTTCGCCTTTTTCTTGGGTTCGAGTCCCTCCATCCGTCCGGGCCAGAGACCGCCTGCGCCTCGTTTTCCGGATGCTGCTGCCGCGTTCAGCGCTCAACATTCCGCTCGAATCTACGGTGGTCGAGTAGCGCGCCGCAAGGCGCGTGAATCGAGACCACACAGTTCAATCTGTGGTTTCGACTCGTCCGGCTTCGCCGGACGGCTCAACCTCCGTAGCGGGTGTTCAGGGAACACGTTCCCGGAACACCGGGCCGGTAACTCTGGGCCGGTAAGTTTCCCCCTCATCCCAACCTTCTCCCTCCAGGGGAGAAGGCTTCTGCCTTTTTCGGCACCACTCCACAGCCTGCGTCTGCCGGTCCTCCTGTGGGCGCAGAGCTGAAAGCCCTCTCCCTGTGAACCGGAGAGGGTCTGGGTGAGGGCGACTTCTCTGCAATGACCCTCGACTCTGGACTCCTACACTCTAGACTCCACCTCTACGCTGGTCGAGTAGCGCGCCGTCAGGCGAGCCTATCGAGACCACGTCTGGCCGTGTGGTTGCGACACGCCCGCCGGAGGGGGGCTCAACCACCGCAGTAAAGTGCCGGGAACAGGTTCCCGGAACACCGATCACCGAGATACCGGGACGACACAGGGACGGTTAGAACGCTGGTATCCCTACACCGGACGGCATTCCCAGCACCATTAAGGAAGGATGGGGGCTTTAGCCAGCGAAGTAACGGGTGGAGGCTACCGGGATGAATCTCAAACTCGTGACGGCGCTGTGTTTTCTCCTCGCTCTGCCGCTTGCCGGCGGGGTTGCCGCTGAGAACGCCGCAGACGCTGCCCCGCAGGCGCCTCTCTTCCGGGGCGATGAATCGCGTCCGGCCGACGCGCTGGTACTCTTCGACGGCTTCGACGTCAGCGCCTGGACCACCCTGGATGGCAAGCAGCCCATTCCCTGGAAAGTCGAGAACGGCTATATGGAGGTCCGGGGCGGCAGCATCCGGACGCGGGCGGCGTTCACCGACGTGCAGCTGCACCTTGAGTTCTGGCTTCCCCTGATGGCCGATGCGAAGGGGCAGGCCCGGGCGAACAGCGGAGTCTATCTGCAGGGATCCTACGAGGTGCAGATCCTGGACTCATACGGGGAGCCGCCGCGCATTGACGAAGCCGCGGCCATCTACGGAGTGGCGCCTCCGATGGTAAACGCTAGCCGCCCGCCGGAGACCTGGCAGACCTACGACATCCTCTTCCGCGCCCCCCGCCACGACGCCGACGGCAAGCTTGTGCGCAATGCCCGGATGACTGTGTTCCACAACGGCGTCTGCATCCACGACAATGTGGAGATCCCTGGCCCCACCCGCGCTGCGATGGAGCGCCCGCTCAGTGTCCCGGGGCCTATCATGATCCAGGACCACGGGAACCCTATCCGCTTCCGCAACATCTGGGTGCGGCCGCTGAAGTAGCCCGGCGCGGACTCAGCGGCGGTCCGGCTCGATGCGGTAGATCCGGTTCGTCAGGTCGCAGCTGAAGAGCACCGCTCCGGAGGGCTCCTCCAGGCAATCCACCGGTCGCGCCAGCACATTGCCGTTGCGGTCCAGTGTGCTCACAACCGTCAGAGAGCCGTAAGGCTTTCCTGTGAGGCGGTCGAACAGCACGCGCTCCACGCAGTATCCCACCAGTTTCGTGCTGTTCCAAGATCCGTGGAAAGCCACAAAAGCATCGCCCCGGTGGTCCGGGAAGAGGTCACGGGTCAGGAAAGTGAAACCGTTTGGCGCCCAGTGGGCTCCGAAGCACCATTCCGGCGGAATGGCCCGCGCGGCGAGCCGCAGGATGTCGGCGCGATCCTGGAACTCCGGGCGCGGCAGGTTCGTCCCCACGATGAACGGATGCCCGTAGAATCCGCCCTCCACGTAGCGGTTGAACTCGCAGGGCGGATTGAGATCCGTGATGGGCTGGTCGGAACCGGGTTTCTCGCCAAACTTGCGCCCGAAATTGTCGCTGCCGTGATCGCAACCCCAGATCTCCTGCGTGCCGGGGCGCAGCCGCAGCTTCTCCGTGTTACGGACGCCGCTTGCGAACAACCGCTTGTTACCGCCGTTCCGGTCGAATCTCCAGATCTTCTGGCGCTCCGAGGAGGTCTCATCGTTGATGTTGCCGCTGTCCCCGATGGATGTGTAGATGGCATCTTCCGTGACCAACAGCGAGCGCCACCAGTGCCCGCCGCCCGAAGGCAGACTGCCCTCGGGAATGATGGTCTCAACTGTGTCCGCCTTTCCGTCGGCGTTGGCATCCCGTCCCCGATGGATGGAACCTGTCTGGGCGAAATACAGCCAGCCGTCCCGCCAGCAGAGCCCGTGCACGGTGCGCCTGTCCTCCACAAAAACAGTCCGGCTCTCGTAGCGGCCATCACCGTCCCGGTCGCGCAAAGCGAGTATGTTGCCCGCTCGGGGCTGGCTCACAAACACCGTGCCGTTTCCGTCGCATTCCAGGAACCGGGCGTTTTCCAGACCCTCCACCGCAACGGTCACCCGGTATCCGGGACGCACCTGAAACGCCGGAACGCCCTCCCCCAGCGATCCTTGCTCACGCGGAAGGTGCTGATTGACCGCGCGGGAGCACCCGAACACGATGAAAAAGCCCGCTACCGTCCCCGAAACAAGCAGAAACCGGGAGAATCGTTTCAAGACAGATCTCTCCTTTCCAGAAGGCGTGCCGTCACTGTTCCCACCACGCCACGATGGTCACCCCCGGCGCGGCCTGCTGCCACGCGGCCGAACCATCCGCCCGCAAAGCATTGATCCCGCCGGAGTGCACCCCGCGCCCCTGATTCCAGAAATCCTGAAACACGCGCAGCCGGGACGGAGCAATGATATCCGCCTGGCGGACCGGGCCGGATTTCGGCCGCAGACTGAGCCGACCCTGCAGCGTGAGTTGCGGAATGGTGTTGACGAAAAGATAAGCGTTTGCCTGATAGAACGATGCGGAGACTCCTCCCAGAGGATCCAGCGGGATGCCCGGCAGTGTCCCGGTCTCCATCTGCAAGGCGTCCACAGCGGACACAGCAGGGCAGTACCAGAGCGCGTGATCCCCTGCGTAAGGCGTCAGCGCCGCGCGAACAGGGGCGGCATCCCAGCGGTTGCTGCGGTCCGACGGGTCGTCCCGCGCCAGTCCCACATCTGCAGTGGCGGAAGGCTGGAAGCGCGGCCCGGTCTGCCAGGGATATGTTCCGCGGTGGTCGTCCAGATACAGCGCCATCGCCGTCCCCAGCTGACGCAGATTGGACAGGCAGGCGCTCTGGCGAGCCATCTGCCGCGCGCGCCCGAGCACCGGGAACAAGAGCGCCATCAGAATGCCGAGGACGCTTACGATGGCAAGCAGTTCGATGAGGGAGAATCCCCGCCCGCCGTATTCGGCCGACAGTTCGCGACCTGGTTGCAATTTAGCGCCCATACCGGGATTGTAGCCGAATCAGGGCGTGCGGGCATCTTCTCCGCGCAGAGAAAGAAGATCTCAGCCAGTGCCTGTCGCGACGGGCTCCTCAACCTCCACTGAGTCTGCCACCAGATCCTCCAGCCGGCTGAGACGCAGCGTGCGCATAACGTCGGAGTTCACGTTGATCAGCTCTACGCGCACATCCTGCCAGTCATCGCGCAGCCAGCGAAGCGCCTTGATGCCGTCGCTGTCTATGTAGGGGACTTTCCGGAGATCCAGCACAACCCGGCTGCACCCCTTGGCCAGCCGGACAAGCAGCTTGAAGCGCATCCGGACACAACCCCACCTGTCCAGCGGACCGGCCAGGTGGATCAGTGTCTCCCTGGGATGATTGAGTGGTCTGGTGAGCCGGAACCTTCGACGTTTCATGGGCATCCTCTCCCTGAAATCATGTTACCCCGGCGGGAGCGCCGGGGTTCCCACAGCCCGTCAGGCAGTATCCCCGGACTCCGTCTCGACGGCAGGAAGCTCCACCTCCAACCGCCCGACGGCCAGTCCGTCCAGCGCCGTCACCCGCATCCGGACCCCCTCCAGTTCTACCTCATCCCCGACGGCGGGCGGCCGCCCCAGAAGCGCCAGGGCCAGGCCGCCCATAGTATCCACGTCTTCGCGCTGGACTGCGACGCCCGTCTCCTCCTCGAACTCGTCCAGCCGCACCCGTCCTGAAAGCGCCCATCTGCGCTCGTCCAGCCGCTGGATGGCCGGCTCTTCCTCGTCGAATTCATCCTGCACCTCCCCGAAGATCTCCTCCAGAACGTCCTCCAGCGTGACCATTCCGGCGGTGCCGCCATACTCGTCCAGCACCACCGCCACCTGAGCGCCGCGCTTCTGGAATTCCACCAGTAGCTCTTCCAGTGTCAACTGCTCAGGGACGAAGACGGCGGGACGCATGGCATCCGCTATGGAGCGCTCGTCTTGCGGACGGCGCAGCTCCCGGAACAGTTCTTTGACGTGCAGAATGCCGCGGATGTCATCCAGGCTCTCACCGTACACCGGATAGCGCGTATGGCGCGTCTCCACTGCGATCCTGACCGCCTCATCCACGCTGCAATCCAGCGGGATGCCTACGACCGACGTCCG
>CALCJH010000402.1 GCA_937967775.1 uncultured bacterium
TATAGATCTGTTCCGGCTGAAAGTTCAGCTTTTGCAGGCTTTCCAGCACATATTTGATCATAATCGGGGGGCCGCACGTAATGGCGATGGTGTTCTCGGGGGAAGGCGCAAGGTCCATCAGATAGGCCGGGACGAAGCCCACGTTCCCCTGCCACGTCTCATCGCCCCGGTCCACCGTCAGAAACACCCGCGAGTCCGGAGCCGACATCCAGGCGTCGAACTCGCTGCGGAAGCAGAGGTCCTGTGGACTGCGCGCCCCGTAGATCAGGTCTATGGGTCCGTAATCCGCGCGGTTGTCCAGACAGAAATTCAGCAGCGAGCGGAGGGGGGCCATCCCGATGCCGCCCCCGATGAACAGCAGCTTCTTTCCCTTCCACTCTTCATACGGAAACCAGTTGCCGAATGGCCCGCGGATCCCCACGACGTCACCCGGACTCATCTCGTGGAGCGCTGTGGTCACCTGTCCCACCTGTTTGACGCTGAACTCCACCACGCCGGGACGCGTGGGAGTTGACGTCAGACAGAAGGTGGCTTCTCCCACCCCGAACACGGACACTTCCTGGAACTGTCCCGGTTCGTAGGTGAAGCTCTCGCGCAGTTCGGGGTCACGGAAGACGGCCCGGAATGTCCGCGTGTCCGGGGTCTCCTCGACGATCTCCTCAACAGTCGCCAGCTCAGGCTGATACGGATTCGCAGCCATTTCCGCTCACAATCTCCGAAAGCACGCCGCGCAGGTCCGCGTTGACCGGGCACAGCTCAACGCACCTGCCGCACCCCACGCATCCGCAGATCCCGCATTGATGCACGATGTACCTGAACTTGTGGGCTATCCTCTGCCTCACCCGCTCCCGACGCGACGGACGCGGGTTGTGGCCGTGCCCCATCTTCGTAAAGTCGCAGAACTGGCAGGTATCTCGAACGCGATAGCGTTCCACCTTACCCCCGGCAATCGTCTCATCCTGGATGTCGAAGCAGGTGCACGTAGGGCACAGGAACGAGCAAACGCCGCAGCCGATGCACTTTTCGGCGATGGCATCCCACACCGGTTCCTCCCAGTCCACGCTTGCCGCCACCTTTTCCGGGTCGAACGGCTCGGCCGTCTCCCGCAGGGCATTCCATACGATGTCACGGGCTGCCAGATCACCGGGGGATGCCTCCCGGAAAGCGGAGCACGACAGAAGCTCCTCGCCTGCCGGAGTGTTCGCCGTGGCCACGTAAGCCTCTCCGACATCGGTCAGGGCCACATCCGCGGCCAGGCTCCACTCGATCGGATCTCCCACGCTGGAGCAGAAGCAGCTCCAGCGCTTGCTCTCGCAGACGTAAGCGATGGTGACCAGATTCCGGCGTCGTCCGGCGTAATACGGGTCCTGGAACCGTCCGTCCAGAAAAACTCTGTCCAGTACCTCCAGCGACCGAACGTCGCAGGGCTTCATTCCCACCATCAGAGTGGGCGGAAATGGACCGGCCGCCGGCACCAGTGTGGGCTCTCCGTCCCCGGGGTTGAAAGTGAACAGCGTTTCGCAAGAAGGGAGGACGGCCTCCTTCGGCGAGGCGCACTGGCGCCGGTTGTCCAGCGCGGGCAACCGGTCCGCCGACACAGCGGCAAAAGCACGGGAACCATCCTCCGCCTCGACTGGCCCCAGCAGGTGGTAACGGGTGGATGCCCACTCCAGCCAGTCCTTCAGGGCTGTTTTAGGTAATAGTTTGTCCAAGTCGCTCTCCGTCAACCTTGTACAGCAGCGCTCACTCGGCGGGACCTTCGTCATCATCCCGGTAGGTGGCGAGCACCGGTTCAGCATCCGGATCCATCCCGGCCCGGTATCCGAACAGGGCATCCACCTCCCCGGCCATCCGCCGCATCAGTGTCTGAATGGGAATGTCGGCCGGGCATACCCGTTCACACTCGCCGCACCCCACGCAGCGACCAGCCAGATGAAAAGCCCGCGTGGTGTGGTACATCCAGTTCTCCGGTCCCGCGATTCGCTTGGACACCCATCCTACGGGCAACCGGTCCGTGAAGCACTCCTTGCAGTAGCAGGCCGGACACACCTGACGGCAGGCGTAGCAGCGCACACACTTCGAGAACTGCTCTGCCCAGAACTCGCGCCGGGCGTCCAGGTCTTCCGGCAAAGTCTGGTCCGTTGCAGGTTGCAAGGGTGGCGCCTCTCCGATGAGAGTGTCCGAGAGCGGCGGAACCGGCGTGTCGCAGAACAGGCAGGCCCGTTTGAGGACCATCTCACGCTCCAGCCGAACGTCTCTATCGCCGCAGTCGGCTTTCAGGCCACCGTTTTCCGGCGCCAGAGACTTCAGCGTGCCTTCGTCCACTCCGGCCGGGGCCAGACGGCCAGGGTCCACCACCCCGGAGCAGGCTACTCCGATGATATAAACATCTTCCCGCCGGGTCTGTTTTTCCTGAATGAGCGTGGCGATAGAGCGCGCGTCGCAGCCCTTGGCCACGACGGCCACTTTTCCCCGCCCGGCCTGCTCCCTTACATAGAGAGCCAGATTCTGGGCGCACGCAGGCGACCAGAACAGCCGGTCCACATCCTCTGCCCTGCGGACGAACACCGGCGTGGCGCGGGCGGGAGTGCTCCCTGGCCCGTAACCGATGACCACACTCACATCGCCGGATTCCAGGAGGCGGCGCGCCTCAGTCCGGATTTGTTCGGTCGGGCTGTTCATTGCGCCTCCACTCCTACGGGCTGAGTCTCAGCTTGCCTCGCGACGACAGGAATCAGCAGAGGCACGGGCCTGCCCACTCCCTGGAACGGTCCCAGTTTGCGGATGCGCTCCGTCATCTCTCTCACGCTTTCCGCCCATCGCGCCCCCTCCGATGCGGATACCCACTGGAACTGGAACCGCTCGCGCGGGATGCCCATCGTCTCCAGGAACCGGGTCAGCAGGGTCAGTCTGCGGCGGGCGTAATAGTTTCCCTTGGCGTAGTGACAGTCGCCCGGGTGGCATCCGCTTACCAGCACACCGTCGAAGCCCCGCAGGAACCCTTTCAGCACAAACTGCGGGTCTACACGACCGCTGCACGGGACGCGGACAATGCGCACATTCGGCGGATGCTGCAACCGCGCCGACCCGGCCAGGTCCGCGCCCGCATAGGAGCACCAGTTGCACAGGATTCCCAGGATCTTTGGCTCCCAGGTTCCCTCTGCCGCCTGTCCGTTCATCGTCTCCGCCCCCTCAAAAACCTCTGGAGTCTCCGCCACGGAAGTGAGTCTCCTTTCAGGCCAGCGCCAGGGCGTCTATCTCGGACAGCACCTGGGCGTTCGTGAAGCCTCGCAGGTCTATGCAGCTGCCCCGGCATCCGGCCACGCACGTGCCGCATCCGTGGCAGAGTCCCTCATTCACACGGGCTGCGCGCCTGCTCGCCCCATTCTTGCCGTTCAGTTCCACCAGTTCGATGGCGGAGAACGGGCACACCTGGACGCACTGCCCGCACGCCGCGCAATCCTCTTCCCGGACCGAGGCGATCATCGGCTCGGAGAGCAGATGCGGCTTGGAGAACAATCCGGCCACCTTGGACGCCGCTCCCGAGGCTTGCGCCACAGTGTCCGGGATGTCCTTGGGATACTGGCACGCCCCCGCCAGGAAGATGCCGGAGGACAGCACCTCCACCGGCTTCAGTTTCGGGTGCGCCTCTGAGAACCAGTTGTGCTGGTCGGTGGAGATGCCAAGTTTACGAGCCAGATCCTTCGCATCCTCCTGAGGCTCCATAGCGGTCGCCAACACCACCATATCGGCCTCGATCTCCACCGGTCGTCCCAGGAGAGTGTCCGCACCCTTCACCACCACCTTGTCCCCGTGGCGGTAGATCCGAGAGACGCGCCCGCGGATGTAGTTCGCGCCATACTCCTCGATCGTGCGGCGCACGAATTCCTCGTAGCCCTTCCCGTTGGCGCGGATGTCCATGTAGAACACGTAGGACTGCGTGTCGGGGTACTTCTCCTTCAGGAGCAGCGCGTGCTTGGCGGTGTACATACAGCACACCTTGCTGCAGTACTCGTGGCCGTGATTCTCACTGCGGCTGCCCACACAGGCCACGAAGACGACGGTCTTCGGCGGCCGGTGGTCGGAAGGCCGCACGATCTTTCCTTCCGTTGGTCCCGACGCGTTCATCAGCCGCTCGAACTGAAGCCCGGAGATCACGTCCGGGATGCTGCCGTAGCCGTACTCGCCGATCTGTGAGTGGTCCCACATCCGGAAGCCGGTGGCCACCACGATGGCGCCGAACTGTTCCGTGACCACCTCATCCT
Source organism: uncultured bacterium (assembly GCA_937967775.1). Classification (GTDB taxonomy): domain Bacteria; phylum Armatimonadota; class UBA5829; order DSUL01; family DSUL01; genus CALCJH01. The sequence continues at coordinate 4,266 of CALCJH010000402.1, forward strand.
GCTGATCGTAGGCGATAGCCCCCGTGGGGCAGAGCTTCTGACATACCCCGCACTTCAGGTCGTTGTTCAGACGGCAATGCTCGCGGTCTATGACAGGAACATTCGGTACCGCCTGCGGGAACGGCACGTAGATGGCGCGGCGCTCGCCCATTCCCTCTTCGAACTCATTGGGTACCTTGACAGGGCACTTGCTGTAGCAGACGCCGCAGCCGGTGCACTTCTCCATATCCACACCGCGCGCCTTCTTGCGGATGCGGATGTTGAAATTCCCGACGAACCCCGTGACCTCCTCCACCTCCGCATAGGTCAGTATGGTGATGTTGGGATGCGAGGCGCAGTCCACCATCTTAGGCGTCAGGATACAGGCGGCGCAGTCCAGAGTGGGGAACGTCTTGTCGTACTGCGCCATCCGGCCGCCGATGGAGGGTGTGCGCTCCACCAGCGTGACAGGGTAGCCCGCGTCGGCAATGTCCAGAGCAGCCTGGATGCCGGCCACTCCGCCTCCGATGACCAGCGCCCGTTTGGTGATTGGGATCTCATTCCGGAACAGCGGAAAGTCCCGGCGGGCCTTGGCCACAGCCATCCGGACAAGGTCTATGGCCTTCTCCGTGGCTGCGTCTTTGTCCTGGTGCACCCACGAGCAGTGCTCGCGGATGTTGGCCATCTCCACCATATATGGGTTCAGCCCCGCTTCGGAGATGCACCGCTGGAAGGTGGGTTCGTGCAGGCGAGGAGAGCACGAAGCGACCACCACACGGTCCAGCCGGTGATCCCGGATGGCATCCCGCACCATGGTCTGCCCCGGTTCGGAGCACATGTATTTGTAGTCTGTGGCGAACACCACTCCCGGGATGCGCCCGGCCTCCTCGGCGACCCGCTGCACATCCACCGTTCTCGCGATGTTCGACCCGCACCAGCAGACAAATACGCCGACTCGCGCCATCGTCCGCTCCTATCCCCGCCTCGCGTCCCGTAGCCGAAGGGTTCCAGCCGCAATCATTCCTGTGCCTCCGTACTTTTTGCCGCCGCAGTTTCCCGGCGCGCCACCGCAGAGGCATCCACAAAATGCATCTTCAGCCATCGCTCCGCGTCTGGAAGCCCCATCGCCAGCGCCATCAATTCTGTGAAGTAGAGCACCGGTATCCGGAAGTTCTCCCCTACCGCCTTCAGCGCCTCGCCTTGCCGCATGTCCAGATTGGTCATGCACAGAGGGCAGGCGCAGACGATGCAATCTGCTCCGTAGTCCCGGGCCATCTTCAGGATGTCCGCGCTGAGCTTGCGCACGACGTCGGTGCGCGTCAGGGATAGCCCTGCGCCGCAGCACTCCGTCTTGTAAGGCCACTCGACCGGCTCCCCGCCCAGGGTGCGGACAAGCTCGTCCAGCGACTGCGGATCCTCCACACGCTCATCCGTCTCAAGGGCCCGCGGGGGACGCACCAGCAGGCAGCCGTAGTAGCAGGCCACCTTCAAATCTTCAAGGGGACGCCTGACGGCGTCGCGGATGCGCTCTGTTCCCACATCCCGCGCCACCACGTCCAGCAGGGCCCGCGCCTTCGCACTGCCCTGCAGCGGGCGCTCCAGCACGCTGCGCACCTCGTCCGCCAGCGAAGCGTCCTTGCGAAGCTCGTGGCCGGCAACAGCCAGGCGATTGAAGCAGGCCGCGCAGGGGACTGCCACCTCCTCCAACCCCATCTCCTCGACCAGGGCCAGATTCCGGGCGGCCAGAGTTGTGCTCAGCAGGTGGTCCCTGCCGTGGGCGCTGCTGGCGCCGCAGCAGTTCCAGCCGGGCACCTCGCGCAGCTCCACTCCCAGCGCCGCGCAGACGGCCCGCGCCGAGAGGTCATACTCCTTCGCAGTGGCGTGAAGGGAGCATCCCGGGTAGTAGGCATAGGCGCGATTATCCTGCATGGCCATCTCCCTCCCCGGCGCGCCGTCTACACTCCTCGAAGATGCGCCGGACCTCCGCTTTGCCCTCCGGGGTCTCCGGCAGGATCGCAAGTTTGCCCTTTGTTATCATGGCCATTCCGGCGGGCACATCCTGGAACAGCCGGCCTGTCTTCAGCTTCAGAGCCGCCACCAGAGCCAGCTCATGCAGACGGCCGCCCCGTTCCACTCCCTGCAAAAATGTATCGTGGAACGCCTGGATGGCGGGTTCCGGACAACGCACGCCACGACGCGTCGCGATCTGGCGGAGGGAGTCCATCACGCGCGGAAGGTCCACCAGGCGGGGGCAGCGGGTGACACACGTATTACAGCCGACACACAGCCAGATGGACCGGC
>CALCJH010000403.1 GCA_937967775.1 uncultured bacterium
TGCATCAGCGACTGGCTGACCTTCCCCAGCGCTACCTCGCCCTTCGGGAGCAGCACCGCGCACTGGATGCCAGCCCTGGCCGAGTAGGCCGCCGCGGAGGCCGCCGTGTTGCCGGTGGACGCGCAGATGACGGCCTTCGCCCCCTCCTCCACGGCCTTGGAGATGGCCATGGTCATCCCCCGGTCCTTGAAAGAGCCCGTAGGATTCAGGCCCTCATACTTCACATAGACCGTGAGCTTCGGGTCAATGGCCCTGGCGAGCGCCGGGACGGGGATGAGCGGCGTATCCCCTTCCAGCAGCGTTATGACCGGGGTGGCATCCGAGACCGGGAGCCACTCGCGATACTTCCTGATGATTCCCACGCGCTCGCCTGCGCGGTCCGCCAGCACTTTCATTTCATCTCCTGAGGTCATTCCTCGACGCGGATGAACGCGCAGACCTGCTCCACCACCGGCAGCCGCTCTATCTTCTCCAGAGCGTCCCGGAGGCTCTTCTCCCGCACCCCGTGGGTCAGGAAGATGATCTCCGCCACTCCCTCGTGGGAATCCTTCTGGATGACCGCCGCAATGGAAACGCCCTCCGCGCCGAACTCCGACGCGATGGCCGCCAGCACGCCCGGAGCATCCTTCACCCGCATCCTGACATAGTATCGGGCCGTTATGTCGTCGGCTGGAAGCACGGGCAGGTCCCGGAACTCCGGGCAACGCAGACGCCCGCAGGAACCCGCGCGGATGTTCCGGGCAATCTCGATGATGTCTCCAACCACAGCGCTCCCTGCCGCGAGCCCGCCCGCTCCTGGCCCGAAAAACATGGTATCGCCCACCGCGTTGCCCGTCACATAGATGGCATTGTTCACTCCGGCGACTGACGCAATGGGATGGCTGAACGGGACAAGAGTGGGATGCACGCGCGCTTCGATGCGGCCGTCAATGCGCCGTGCGATGGCCAGCAGCTTGACCCCGTATCCCAGCTCGCGCGCGTACTCGATATCCTGCGGAACAAGGCGAGTGATCCCCTCGCACAGGATCTGCTCCACCTGCACCCGTGCCTGGAACCCCAGCGAAGCCAGAATCGTGAGCTTATAGCGGGCATCGAAGCCCTCGACGTCGTTCGTGGGATCGGCTTCGGCGTATCCGAGTTCCTGAGCCTCCCGGAGTACAGAGGGCAGATCTCCGCCACCGGAGGCCATTGCGGTCAGGATGTAATTCGTGGTCCCGTTGACGATGCCCAGGATGCGCTCCACCCGGTTCCCGGCCAGCCCCACCCGGAGCGGAGAGATGATAGGAATGCCGCCCCCGACGCTCGCCTCGAAATAGAAGTCGCAGCCATTCTCCTCCGCCAGCCGCAGCAGCTCGGGCCCCTGACGGGCCAGCAGCTCTTTGTTGGCGGTGACCACGTGCTTGCCCGCAGTAAGGGCCTGCCGGACGATTTCCGCAGCCACGCCCACACCGCCAATGAGCTCACAGACGATCTGCACATCCGGGGACTCCAGAACCTGCCGGGCGTCGGAGACAAGTTGCACCCCGGGGCCCACCCGCCCTGCAAGCTCAGCCGCGCGGATATCCGCCACCATGCGCGGCTCTACCGGAACACCCACCTGCCGGGCAATGGTGGGCGCATTGTCCCTCAGGATGGTGTAGGTTCCCTGCCCTACCGTCCCGAAACCGATGATCCCCACCCCGACGGGAGCGTCTGTATGACTCAACTGCTCAGCTCTCCAGATCCTCGACGGGCTCGACGAACATCAGAGGCTCGTCAGCCTGCACCAGTTTGCCGCTCTCGGCCACGATCTCAACAATCCGCCCCGCCACCTCGGCCGGCACCTCGCTGAAGACCTTCATAGCCTCGATGAGGCCGATGGTCTGCCCTGCTGTAATGACGTCTCCGACCTCCACGAACGGCGGAGCATCCGGCGACGGAGCGCGGTAGAAGACACCGGTCATGGGCGCAGGGAGAGGGACGCCCCGCGTGCAGACTGGAGCATCCTGAGCGGGCTGGGGCCGGGGCGCGCGGGGCTTGCGCGCGGGACGAGGCGGGGCCGGAGCGGCGGGTACCGCCGGATCCGCCACCGGCACGGCGGCCAGGGCGTGTCCACGGATGGTGATCGAAAGCGATCCCTCGCTGACCGTGAGCTCCTCAAGCCCGTAGCGCTCGGCGATGGATATCAGCTTACCGATCTGCTCTAAGTCTATTCTGGCGGCAGGCATCGTGTTCTAGGTATCCCCCCTGTCTGCGGCTGGCCCGGATGGCCTTCCCGGCGCGCGGCGGCACCCTCCGGCGGGGATTATATCCGCAATGGAGCGGCCTTGAGGCAGGCGGGTGGCACCCACCGGACCGTGTTCAGGCGTCGTCCGGCGGCAACAGCTGAACGGGACGGCGCACGGCTGGCGTAGATTCGCGCTCCATCAGGATGGGCCGCAAACGCACTGTGACCGCCTCATCGGCTCGTCCGCCCCCGATGCGGGACATCAGAAGCTTCACCGCCTCCCAGGCGATCTGCCGGGTGGGCTGCCGGATAGTGGTGAGACGCGGAGTGACGAAGCTGGAAACATCCAGATCATCATAGCCCGTCACGGCGATATCCTCCGGCACGCGCAGTCCGCGGGACCGGCAGGCGAAGAGCGCCCCGATGGCCACGTGGTCGTTCATCCCCACCAGCGCATCCACCATTCCGCCGGAATCCAGGAACTCGGACACGCAAAAGGAGCCGTAGTCCTCCAGCGGCTCCCAGTAGCGCTCCCGCCCGATCCGCACCACCTCCACTCCGCATTGCTTCGCGATGTCGCAGACACCCTCGATGCGCTCCCGGATGGATGTGGACATAAATGACTCGTCCAGCGGCATGATCAGTCCTATGCGCCGTCGTCCGGCCGCCACCAGATGGTCTCCGATCAGCTGCCCGGCAAGTCGGTGATCGGTCATCACCGCGTCGGCGGAGACGGATGGCACCGTCCGGTCCAGAAAGACAAAGGGGAAGCCTCCCCGGCGGAGCCTCTCGAACTGAGCGGCGTTCGCCGAGCTGCTGGAGGGTGCCACAAGCAGGCCGTCCACGCGCTTCTCCCGCAGAAGCCCCAAGTGCTCCGTCTCCAGCTCGGCGTTGCCGCCCGAACAACAGAGCAGGAGGTTGAACCCCTGACTGGATGCAGCTTCCTCGATGGCGGCCAGCAGGGTGGCATAGAACGAGTTGGAGACCCCATTCGTGACAACGCCCAGGGTTCCCGTCCTCTGACGGCGCAGGGATCGCGCGAGGGTATTGGGGGTGTAATCCAGCTCCGCCGCAATGGCCAGAATCCGGGCTCGGGTCTTGGGGCTGACCCGTCCGCTGCCTGTCAGGGCACGGTGAACGGTCGTCTTAGAAACCCCCACCCTGGCCGCGATCTCTTTCATGCCCGGGCTGTTGACGTCTTCAGCCGGCCGCCCGGCGGCGGAGGCGTCCGGAACGCCTGTTCCCGGTTTTTTCCTTCTCAAGGTTTGGATACCTCCCGGTGCGCCCGCCCTTCTTTGGACGGGACTGAGGAGAGATGCGCTCTCCGGCCGGCAAGATATCCGCGCCGGCAAGCGCCAGCGGGCCGCACGGAGGCAGCGGCCCGCAATCATTCTAGCACGCCCGGCCGGCGGTGACACGCGGCGCAAACGCGCGTTAGCGCACGGCAGCGTCGTCGAACCAGCACTCCCCCCCGTGCGCGCTCAGAGTCATCCGCAGAAAGGCGCATCCGCCAGGCATGCTGAAGTCTACGAACAGGCGCAACCATTCCCCTCCCGCAAATCTGCCCGAATCGGAATGCTCCGCAATCAGACGTCCCTCACGGTCGAAGCAGGAGATGCTCAGGCTGCCCTGACAACCCGCAGGCGACAGTACGTAAACCTGCGCCGCGGTTCGGGTTCCGGGGGGGCCGGAGGGGCTGTAGTCTTGCTGCGCCACGTCAGACAACCCTTCCCTCGGCCGAGGGGCAGCCTTCAGGGAGCATTCCCCGGTCCGGCTGACGGACGCATCCACGACGGCCCCCTCCGCAAGAGCCCATCTCTGCGGCAGTCCCGCCGCGGTCAAGTTTTCAAAAGAGCCGTTCTTGAACTTGCCGGGCGGTGACGGGTGCCGCCCCGCACCCGGGTCCCAGGCTTCCTCTGCGATGGCGCGGACGGTGTCGAACCAGACGGTCCCGCGCCCTTCAACAACCAGCTGCACAATAGCGGAGCCCGCTCCGGGGGGCACTCGCGCAACGCTCCTGAGGGTCTTCCAATCCGAGGTTCCGGTCAGCGAGGAAGTCTGCGGCTCTGCGAGGGGCCCGCTGCCGTCGGGCGCAAAGAATGCCATACGTGCGAACGCGCGCCCGCGGAGCCCGCGGGCCCTGGCATGACACTCCAGGTGGACCCGATCTGAAAGGGGAACGCGGGCGAGGAACGTCTCCGCAATGACCGCGCCCCCGTCGGCGGAGGACATCCGGAGCGCAAAGCGGCCTGTCTCACTCTCCGCCGGATCCCGGACCACCGTGCCCCTGCCTCCCGCAAACCAGTACGCGGCCCCGTCGGCCCCGTCGGAAGTCTCGAAGCCGGAGTTCAGAACCAGATTTACTCCCCGCGCCGGAGCGCGGAGATCCCGCGACGACCAGACAACATAGAGATGGGCGAGCAACGGGGCGGCCAACGCGGCCAGGGTCAGGGTAAGCAACGCGGCTGTAAGCCCGCGCGAGGCGTGATGCTGCTTCAACGGCGAGGGTGGAGCCACGATCCGCGGCCGCGGCGAGCCGGCGGCCGCAGCTTGGCCGTGGCAGCGTGGAGAAGAAAGCGAGGACCGGTCCGGAGCGCTCATTTTCAATACGATTTTCGGGATCCAGCCGCCAGGGATTGAGGGTGCGCGCAGTCACCGGCGCGTGCTGGCGAAAAACCAGTGGATAATCTCCGCAGGAGATGAACCCTGACAGGTCAAAGGGCTGACGCGGAGCGCCGGGGAAGCGCCGGCGCTTCCGCCCAGAATCAAGCAGACACGGAGGACACGGCCATTTCCAGACAGATCGCATTCATCGGAGCAGGGAGCTTCGGATTCACCCGGGGGCTGGTGCGGGACATCCTGACCTTCCCGGCGCTCTCGGACGCCACGCTGGCGCTGATGGACATTGATAAGGAGCGGCTGGATTTCATCACGACCGCCGTCAACCGGATCATCGAGGCGGGAAACTACCCTGCGAAGGTCATCTCCACCCTTGACCGGCGAGAGGCTCTGGACGGAGCGGACGGTGTGGTCTGCACCATCCTGCAGGGAGGGGTGGACGTCTTCCGCAGCGACATCGAGATCCCCAAGAAATACGGCGTGGACATCAACGTGGGAGACACCCGCGGACCGTCGGGGATCTTCCGGGCGCTCAGGACTATCCCGGTGATGCTGGATATCTGCCGGGATATCGAGGAGCTGTGTCCGGACGCCCTGCTGCTGAACTACACGAACCCGATGGCGATGCTGTGCCGGGCGATGCTGGGAGAGACCCGTGTGAAGCTGACCGGCCTGTGCCACAGCGTGCAGGGAACCGCGATGATGCTGGCCCGGTGGATCGGGGCGCCGTTCGAGGAGATCACCTATCTTTGCGCCGGCATCAATCATCAGGCGTGGTATTTGGACTTCCGGTGGAACGGGAAGGACGCATATCCCTTGATCCGGAAGGCCGTGGAGACCCGGCCGGAGATCTACAACGAAGAGCAGGTGCGAAACGAGATGTTCCTGCACCTGGACTACTACGTCACGGAATCCAGCGGGCACAACTCCGAATACAATGCGTGGTTCCGCAAGCGGCCCGATCTCATCGAGAAGTATTGCACGCACGGCACCGGATGGAACCCCGGGCATTACGCATACATCCTGAACGAATACCAGAAGGTGGCGGATACCTGGCGGGACCATATCCGGGAGCAGCTGGAGGCTCCGGTGCGCCTGGAGCGGGGGCACGAGTATGCCGCCAGCATCTTCAACGCGGTCATCGGCGACGGGGAGATGTTCGAGTTCAACGGCAACGTGCTGAATAACGGACTGATAGACAACCTGCCGCAAGGATGCTGCGTGGAGGTGCCGGTGCTGGCGTCCCGCCGCGGTCTGAACCCGATGAAGGTTGGGCCGCTGCCGCCGCAGCTGGCTCTGCTGAACAGCATAAGCGCCCAGTGCGAGGAGCTTGCGGTCCAGGGGGCAATCGAAGGCGACCGCCGGAAGGTCTTCCACGCTATCTGCTACGATCCTCTGACCTCCGCGGTTCTCAGCCTGGCGGAGATCCGGCAGATGGTGGACGAGATGTTCGAGGCCAATCGGGGCTGGCTTCCGCAGTTCGGAATGGGCCCTCAGTAGCGGAAGATTTTCGGCGGAGGAAGACGGACGGAGCGCCCCAGGCGCTCCGTTTCTTGCACTACAGCCTGTTCGCTCCAATTGGGATGCGCGATGTGGAGAAGCTCATGCACGATGTCTTCCGGGGAGAGGCGGCGGGTGTGGTAGATAACGGGTGGCGACTCGGAAAGCACCACCCCGACCAGGGAGCATCCCGGACGGCCTCTGTCGTCCGTCACCTGGAACGGACTGATCCTCTCCAGGCGGACTGACTGCTTCACGCCGAGCAGCATCCGCCACTCCTCCAGGCAACGACGCGCCCGCGCATCCGGCATCGGCGCGGTCCAGCCCGGGGCGTTGGAGGGACGGCGATGCCTTCTCCGGAAGGTGCGCCCTGCGGCGCTACGCGTCTTCCGGCACATTCAGCCCTTCGTAGACCTCACGGCTCACGAACTTGAACAGGCGGGATCCTCCCTCCTGCGCCGTGACGGCATAGCGAACCTGTGTTCCCCGTGCGGTGACCCGCTCGAACTTCTGTTTGCGGAGACGACCTTCCGGGACGTCCACTTTAGCACGCTTTTTTACGTCGTAGAACTCCACGATGCATCACCCCTTCCCTTTTGCCGGCTTTCCGGCTGAATGGTTTCGGGGCGGGACCGATTCATGGTCCCGCCAGTCGTTAGCTATACGGAGTTTCGCCCGCGAAACTGTGCCAGCAGACCGAACCCGCCGAGCAGCACCAGAAGCGCTGAAGGCTCCGGAACCACATCGCCAGTGAGCTCGAAAGCGAAGTTGTAGCCGGACTTCTGCCAGGGTGCCGTTTCGACCGTCCTTCGCCATCGCGGATCCCCCCAGTTCGCCGGGCTGGACCAGAGAGGGGCGAAGACCGGGTCTGAAACCTGTCCCCCACGGTTGAACACGCTGAAGGCATACGGGGTGTCGGCGTCCAGCAAAACCGGCTGCGGCAGCGCAACCTCCCACCGGAACAGAGGCACTCCGTTCGAGCTGGTGGTCACCTGCTGCCGGGGCACGTATCCGACTGGAATCTCGAGGAAGTGAGTTTGCGCGGGTCCTCCGCCCTGCATGTCGTAGAAGCGCAAGACGAAGTCGTCCGAGCCCTCGGGCGTCACGGCTCCCGCGTGGCCCTGCAGGAAGTAACGACCCCACCAGGCGATCCCCGTCACCGAGAACGCCGGTCCTCCGGAGAGGATGAAGTCATCGGCCTGCCATTCGGGCCATCGCGCGTCGCTGAAGAAGCCGAGATCGTTCGTGAGCAGAGGAGCGTTGACGAAGAGCACCTGACCGGCGGAGGCCAGGCCGGCCCACGGCAGGACCAGGACTGCTGCGGCCAGCGTGAGCACCGCCCCCCTTCGGAGCGGTATGGTCAAGTATCGAGCCATGCGATGATTTTCTCCTTCCGCAGAGTTCAGACAGACCGGACAGACAGGAAACGCACTGGCTAAAAAGCAGGCACATGCGCTAAATCCGTTACCAGATAAATCTGTCCGGCTGTTCTTCCGTATGTTATTCTGAAGTCGCGCCCGGCGTCAAGAGACCGTCAGGCCTGCCCCGGCGGTCGTTCGAAGCCCCCGGAGCAGGGACAGCCCTGCGCTCTCCAGGCGAAGCGAACCTAAAAGTCTGCCGTTACTTTTGTCAGGGAAATGACATTCTGTGAAAGATTCAGCTATAAAGGGAGTCGAATAGTCGGGGTGTCATCGGGGTCCGGGGAGGGCCAGAGAAGGACTGTAGCAACGTGAACGCACCTGAATCAGCAACGGCGCTGCCTGCCATCGACAAGGAGCTGAAGTCTCTGGGACTGCGGCTGACCCCGCAGCGGAGCCACATCCTGGCCGTGCTCAAGGCTGCGGAAAGGCCGATCTCGGCCTACGACATCTACTCGCAGCTCAAGTCCACGTTCCCCCACATCAGCATCGACACGGTCTATCGAAACCTGACGATGTTCACAACCATCGGAGTGGCGCTGCAGATCAACCTGCAAAACTCTGCCAGCGCTCTCTTCGAGTATCAAGGGGAGCGGCATCACCACCACGCGGTGTGCATCCGCTGCGGAAAGAACGTCTGCGTGGAAGCTTGTCCGGGTGTTCCTGAAGTGAAGTATCCCCAGGGAGAACAGGGCTTCCACATCACCGGACACGCTTTCGAGCTGTATGGGTTCTGCGCCGAGTGCCAGCAGCACGGCACCTATCCTGCCAGGCAGCGCGCGGACCGCATCCGCAAAGACGATGATTGAGCCGGCTCTGCCTGCGCTGACCTGAAGCAGCCGGACCAGGCAGTCCGGAGCAGCTTAGGAAACCGGGCGGTCCCGGGAGGCGCGGGCGGGAGGGAGTCGAGATCGCGCCGGGGGAAATAGGCGGCCACGTCTTGCCGCCTGCCCCCGCAATTACGCCCCCGTTCGTCCTCAATCATCGCTTCTTGCAGAAGCGCTGGCCGTGGTCCGGGACCAGCTTGGCAGTTCCCTCGTCACGCTCCCACGCGGAATTCCGCCTGCCCCCCAGACGACTCCAGGACCACAGTCTCTTGCCTCAAGAGAGGTCAGCCAGGATTCAGAATCCCTGACCGTAGAGACCGTCGCGGGCAGACCTTCCCTCGCATTCACCGGCAGGAAACGAAACACAGAGGCAATAAGGCTTCCCGTGAGAGGCGATCGCGCTCCCTTCGGAGGAGCGCTGTTGCGAAAAGGAGGGCCAAGAACCCATGGCAGAACTCATCGGAGCCGGAGTCGTCGGCACGGGATGGGTCTCCGGCGAGCACATCCGCTGGTATAATGCAGACCCGCGCTTCCGGGTGGTGGCCATCTGCGGCCGGACCATAGAGAAAGCACGGCAGAAGGCGCGCGAATGCGGACTTAAAGACGTCCGCTGCTACAACGACTATGCGAAGATGCTGTCCGATCCGGACGTTCAGGCGGTCTCCATCTGCACCCCACCCCACCTGCATCCCGAGCAGACCATCCGGGCGGCAGAGGCTGGCAAGCATATCCTGATCGAGAAAGCGGTCGCGAACGACCCTGCGTCGCTGGGAAAGATGCTGCGGGCCGTGGAGTCTGCCGGCGTCCGAACGGTGGTCAGCTTCGTGCTACGCTGGAATCCCCAGTTCCTTCTGATCCGCAGAATGCTGGATGAGGGCGCAACGGGGAGGGTGTTCTATGCGGAAGTGGACTACTGGCACAACATTGGCCCGCAGTATCCGCAGTATCGCTGGAATGTAAAGAAGGAGATCGCAGGCAGCTCGTTCCTGTCGGCAGGCTGCCATGCCGTGGACGCCATTCGGTTCTTTACAGGGGACGAAGTCGAGGAAGTCTCAGCCTACTGCACTCAGGTGAACCCGGATTACGAGTATCCGCCCACAGTGGTGGGCGTCCTGAGGTTCCACTGCGGTGCGGTGGGGAAGGTGTCCTCCATACTGGAAGGACGCTTCCCGTATGTGTTCAACATTGACCTCTTGGGAGAGAAAGGAAGCATCCGCGACAACCGGATCTGGGCTCCGGAGCTCTTGGAGGGTTCCACGGGGTGGGTGGAGGTTCCCACTATCCGTCCGGACTCCGGCGACGTGACCCATCATCCGTTCCAAGGAGAGATCGCGCATTTCGGAGACTGCATCGCCTCCGGCAGGGAATCTTTCGTGAACCTGGCCGACGCGGCGAAGACGCACGCCGTCTGCTACGCTCTGGACCGCAGCGCCGAGCAGGGGAGGCGGGTGAAGCTGGAGGAGATCTATGACGAGATGCAATGAGGCTCGCGCAGGGGAGCGGCGCCGCGTGACCGTGGATGAATATGTCAGCTACCAGACCAACGGCTATCTCATCGTGCGGAAGCTGTTCGAAACCGCAGAAGTGGAGGAGCTCCTTTCGCACGCAATGGACATCCTTCACGGCCGGACGCTTTTGCCCGGCATGAATCCGCCGCCGGAGGAAACGACTGAGGAGCAGTTGCTGGACCGGTTCACCCGGATCCACATGCTGCACCGGGTGGATCACGTCAGCGAAAGGTATCTGCTGCATCCGCGGGCTCTGGACGTGCTGGAGGCCCTGATCGGGCCGGACGTCCTCGCCTTGCAGACGATGCTCTTCCTGAACCC
>CALCJH010000404.1 GCA_937967775.1 uncultured bacterium
CGATACGCCACGCCTGCCTGCGGACTGTCGAAGTAGAGCAGTGCTTCCTCCTCGTAGGGCAGCGAGGACTCGGCGTATCCCACCCTCCGCACCTGCACGGGGGCGTTCAGGGTGATCTGCTCCATCGTGTAGGGGACGAACGGCTGGATGCCGTCGTTCAGGAGTTCGGCGGTGAAAGCGAACTGACACGGGACCGTGCCGGTGTTCTCCACCCGGACAACGATGGTCCCCACCGCCCACGGACACTGCGCGATGAAGATGTCCGGAACGGGCTGGTCTTCGCCATCTCCTGCAGTGGGCGGCTCCCACTTTTCGATGAAGACATCACAGGTGCCCGTTACGCGCGTTGTCGTAAACTGGTACACCGCGCCGGGAATGGTCTGCAGATAGTACCATTTTTCCGCACCCACCGCGACCGTGTCGGTCACAGGGACACCTGGCGTCATTTTGCTGATGTTGTCCCCCATGGCCCGAAAGACCGGAATAAACCCGAAGTGCGTGATCCGGGCCTTCTGGCCATCGGCTGCCACCTGGATGCGCCCGTTCACCGGCGTTCCCATCGTCACACTGGCAGTTTGCGCGCCATTCTGCACGCCGGTTCCGGTGACGGAGATCTGCGGAGACGACGCGGACCAGGCAACCGTCGCCGGCGGCGTCTGAAGCCCGCCCGCTCCGGTGAGCGGTGCCCACAGGGCGAGGTCCCCAGAGCGGCTATCCGCCTCATCCATCAGCAGCGTCCGCGGATACAGCTGCAGTACCGGCTGCGAGACGTAGCCTTCATACGGGAGGCTTACCTTCGCGCCCGCAAAGCCTCCGCCTTCTCCGCCGGAGAACCAGAGGAAGTAGAGTCCATTCTGGGTCGGCGTAAGCCGATAGCCGATGGACGATTCAGACGAGTGCAGGATATTTGCAAACAGCGGATCCCCGGCAAGCACAATCCTTCCCGGTCCGCCGCCCTCCACGTAGTATGTCTTTCCGGCCTGAGCCTCGAAGGAGAGATAAAAGCCATCCCGCCTTCCCACCGTGCCGAATCTCCCCGGCCCGCCCGGATCCACCCGGTGCCACACCGGGACGGAAGGCGAATCCTGGGTGTTGTAGACGTCCGGGTCTGCTTCCAGTTCAATCGAGAAGCCTCCGCTGGACGGAGCAAGGCGCGTCAGCCGCACGAACCACGTTCCGCTGAGCCGGGTAGCCGGAATGTCCCAGCCAGCTCCGCTGGATTCCTGCAATCGCAGCGGGGGACCAGTGAGCGACGGATTGTCGAAGAGCTCCATCCGGAACATATTGTCGTTTGCTGCCTCGAAATTCAGCATATACGTGACGTCCGGATCTGTCTGGAAGAAGTAGACGCGCTGCTGCCCCTGCGCAATGGTTGCCGAGGCTGCGGGGTTCTGGACCGGATGCAGCTCCTCCCAGCCGGCCATCGCGGCAACCGAGAGCTCTATCCGACCCGAAAGCCCGTTTGCAGACACTTGGATGGCCGTCGAGCCCGTGCTGCTGGCGGACGGAGTGACCCGCGCCAACAGATACTCGCCCAGTCCGTCCATTCCCAGCGGCTCCACGGTGGCAAGCGAGGTGTTCGCAACCGTCCACGAGACCCCTATCGGATTGCTGACGACCTTGCCGTCTGCGTCTATCACGACGGCCCGGACAATCGCAGGATTGCCTCCCTGCTTGAGCGACAGGCGGGCAGGGAAGACGGCGATGCTGTTCGAGAGAGGAGGCGCCGAGAAGGCGAGGCTTCCGTTCCTGGTCCAGCTCGAGGCTAACCCCTGCTGATCGATGCAGCGCAGCCAGGCGCCGCAGTCGCGGCCGGCCAGCGGCCGCTTCGCCTCGATCCTCAGGTTCAGCTCCACCTGCGAACCGCCCGTGACCAGGGTGGACTCGCTGCTGTAGACCCGGATCTGAGAATTCTCGATGACGCCCGGGCTGCCGAGCGCGACTCCTCCCAGCCAGGCCGAATGGGCGTCGTTGCGCACCCAGAGCTTGTTTTTCGGAGGCAGCTCGTACGCAATGTAGCCCGCCCCGGCTCCGTCAACCGACGAGTTGAGCAGCACGTAGACCGTGGCGATGTTCGAAGCGCCGTCCGGATCCGAAAAACTGGCCGTGACCGTCGTCTTCTCTCCCGCGACAAACTCCGCGTTGAGGGGCGAGAAGGATTGATTGACCGGCGGGCGCCCGACGCTCAGAGAGGCCCTCTCCGCCCAGGCGCTCGCCAGATTCGACGCGTCAATGGCGCGCAGGAAGCCCTTGTAGGAGACCCCGGACATCGGATTGAGCGGCTCGATCCGCCAGTTCACCTGCAGGCCTGCAGAAGTGGACGAGACCGTCGTCTCCTGACAGTAAAGCCTCACCTGGCTGTTGCTGATGGTTCCCGACGACCCGGGAGCCACACCTCCCAGCCAGGCGGTATCCGTGTCGTTGCGAACAAACAGCCTGTTCGTCTGGCGGTTGTAAGCAAGGTAGATGGCGTTTGTTCCCGACGCGGTGGTATTCACCAGGAAATACACGACCGAAAGATCGTTCGTGCCGTCG
>CALCJH010000405.1 GCA_937967775.1 uncultured bacterium
GTGGCCGGGCGGCTGGAGCACCGGAGAAGCCCGCCGCGCCGGGATGGGCTGGGGAGTGGTGAGGTGACCGGGCGGAAGCCCGAGGTGAGACCCCTATGAGATATGCTCCGTGGATACTCCTGTTGCTCGCTTTGGTGTCCGTGCCCGTTTGCGCGGACAGCGGAAATGCCCGTGCCCACACCATCCTGACCGATGGGGTACGTGCTACCCCCAATCCGGATGACGCAGCCTGGCTCACCCTCTATTCCGATTCCACAGAGCTCCCGAAGACAAACTTCCAGCCGGGCGAATACTGCTTCTGGGGAGTCAACGGGCCCCAGGGGGTCAACCCGGTCAAGACGCCTGACCTCCACCAGTGGCTGAAACAGGGCAACATCAAGGGGGTGCGCTACGAGATTCCCTGGAACGGTCTGCAGCAGTATGTGACCACCAACTACAACTGGGGAGAGGTGGAGCAGGCCGTGAACAGCTACGCGCAGGACGGCTTCACAGTCATCGGCCTTCTGTCGTACGTTCCAGCATGGGCCAACGGACACCGCGACCGGACCGCTCCCCCCATCCAGGCCGTGACTGGCGAGGTGCTGAACCTCTCCAGCGGGACCGCCACCTTGGCGCACGCTCCAGTGGTTCATAGCCCGTATCTGGTTCCCACAAACGCCGTTCCCGTTCACGTGGAGGAGGAGATTCTCACCACCAACTATGCAGCCGGACAGGTGCCGGTGACGAGCAAACAGCCAGTCATCCCCTCCTCCGTCCGGGTATGGGTGGATGAGAACGACGGCCAGGGATGGCGGGAATGGCAGCGAGTGGAGCGCCTCATCGAGTCGCCGGATGGAGCCACGCACTTTATGGCCGACTTCCGTGGGCGTATCCTCTTCCGTAACAACAACCTGTTCTGGTTGCACGGCAAGACGCCGGCGAACGGCTCGAAAGTCAAGGTCAGTTACGACGCCTACGACGCGAAGTATGAACTGAACACTGACTACACATACGATCACGTCTCTGGCACGATCACCGCTCAACTCGGGCAGATTGAGGGCAGCATCGAAAGCGAGACTTTCGATTCGGGCAGCCTGGACCCGCGATGGCAGTGGATCGACACGCCGGGATCCTGGGATGTGAACCAGTCCGCGCCGGGCCATCTCCGTGTGGATTCCTCCGCCACGCTGCTCACGCGCGGGCACTTCCTGCATCAGACCCTGACAGGCCATGGCGACTTTACCGTTCAGATGCGCGTGACGGCGATGCCGGCGGGGCACTGCGGGGTGATGATCTATCAGGATGAGCAGAACTGGTTCCGCTACTGCCTGACTTCCGATCAGGGCCGGCCGTATCTGGTGCAGAGCCGCAACGGGGAGATCACCCGCATCGGGATGAGCGGGGAACTGGGCTGGATGGTTCTTGCCCCACGATGGATCGTAGTGCGAAAGCAGGGCTCCACATACACCTGCTTCACGTCCTCCAACAGCCTCACGGGGCCGGACGGTGGCTACCAGTGGACGCACACCTTCCAGCAGGAGCTGTCATACCCTCTCAAGGTGGGAATCTCGATCTCCGGGAATGGTTCCGGGCATCAGGTGGACGAGTTCCGGGTTGTTCTGCCGGCGATCTCGGCCCATCCCGAAGTTCGCGTGTTCTATGATTATCTGGACACCGATCCGTGGGCGAACTATGTGCGGGATGTGGTGTCGCATTTCAAGGATCGCATAAAACACTGGGAGCTCTGGAACGAGCCCGATCAGAACTGGTGTTGGTCCGGGACGCAGGAGCAGATGGCCTTCATGGTGCGCGCCGGCTACCTGGCAGCCAAACAGGCGGACCCGCAGGCGGAGGTCATTGGACCCGGATATGCCAACGGGGCGAACCGGCACTACGCAACCATCTACAACACCATCGGCAGCCAGTTTATGGACGCGCTGGCCTGGCATCCTTATCTGTTCACGAACCGGCCGCCGGATGCGGTGAACTGGAAGGTCAACCCGCACGTAGACGGCCGCTCCGCGATGATCGCAAACGGAGACGAGAACAAGAAAGTCTACTTCACCGAGATGTCCAGCACCAGCGGGGTCACTTGCTGGGGAGGCGGTAACAACGATCGCAAACAGGCCGAGTATGGCTTGAGGCTGGCTATGATGGCCCGTGGACTGGACTACGCGGGTGGGATGTCTTGGTGGCCGGCCATGGATGAGGAACCAGTAGGAAGCCGGGAGGATCACGGGTTCGGTGGACATGACGGTCTTTTCTATTTCCACCGTGCGCAGATCCAGAGTGCTTCACGCTCGAATAACATCGTGACCATCACCACGGTAGACCCTCATTCCTACCGGCCGGGAGATCTAGTATATTTCCAGGCCAAGACGGCGTTTGGTGTGCAGGCGTACGAGGTTTTGAGCGTTCCGAGCCCGCAGTCGTTCACGTTCCGGCACGTCGGGCCGGATGCGGCAACGCTCTGGACGGAGGAGAAGATCATAAACGGGATCTTCCCGAAGCCGATGTACTGGGCCTACCGCAACGCGGCGACCAACCGCGGGATATTGGTGGACCTTGTCTCCTATGATGCAAGCGACAACCCGGTGCCTTCCAGTGGGAAGCATTCCGTCAAGAAAGTGGTGGTGGGGGTGCAGGAACGGTCACGCGTGGCGCAGATCCGGGTTCTGACATCCCTCACGGCGACCGACTCAAC
>CALCJH010000406.1 GCA_937967775.1 uncultured bacterium
GATAGCGCTGCGGCAACGGGGGCGCTTACGGCGTTTCTGGTCACGCTGGCGCTGATGCCTCCGGGCATCCGCTGGCTGCGCCGTTTGAACTTCGGACAAAACGTGCGGGAAGATGGCCCCGAAGCGCACCGCAGCAAGGCCGGCACACCCACGATGGGAGGCGTCCTGTTTATCCCTGCGGGTGTGGCGGTGGCTGTATGGGTTGCCTCGCGGGGAGGCGAAGGGGCAGGCGCGTATTCTCTGCTGGCGGGGCTTTTCACCCTTGGAGGCCTCGGCATCGGCTGGCTGGACGACTACCGCTCCGTCAAGCGAGGGAAGTCCTTGGGCCTGAAGGCTAGGGAGAAGCTGGTTCTTCAGTTCGCCCTTTCGGCGCTGTTCCTGGCGGGCATTCGTGTTCTTCACCCTGTGCTCGGCTCATTTCCCAGCAACGCCGCCCTGAGCCTGTATTCCGGAGGATGGGAGAGCTTCGTTCTGGCGCTGATCGCCTGCGTGTGGCTTATCAATGCCACCAACATCGCCGACGGGCTGGACGGTCTAGCTGCGGGGCAGGGGATTGTGGCCATCATCTCCATTGTGCTGTTTGCGTCTGTTTCCCGGCCGTTTTCCCCGGCCCTGCACCTCGCTCCACTGGCGATGACCGGCGCCCTGCTGGCGTTTCTGTGCTTCAACGCTCCTCCCGCGCGGGTCTTCATGGGCGACGCCGGATCCATCGCGCTGGGTTGTTTTGTCGCCGGCTTCGGGTTGCTGCTTGTGCCTCTCTGGGCGCTGGCGCTGGCGACGGCCGTCTGGTCGCTGGAGGCGCTTTCCGTGGTAATACAGGTGGTATATTTCAAGCTCACCGGCGGTAAGCGCATCTTCCGGATGGCTCCCATCCACCACCACTTCGAGCTCTGCGGATGGCCGGAGTCGCACGTGACAATGAGGTTCATCGCGGCAAGCGTGCTGCTGGGGGTCTTGCTCCCAATGGCCGTCAAAGGGTGGCTGGTCCCGTGAGCGCCCTCCCGGGCAATCGCATACTGGTGCTGGGCTACGGTGTCTCCGGCCGTGCGGTGGCCGAGGCCGCGCGGCAGCTCGGGTGCTCCATCCATGTCTATGACGATGCCTTCGGAGCTGATGGAAAAGCTGCGCCCGCCGGTCTGGTGGGACAGCCGGTTAGGACCGAGGATCTTTCCACCTTGCCGCTTGATCTCTGCGTTGCCAGTCCCGGGATCCCCCCGGAGCATTCAGCCTCACAGATTCTGCGCAGCCGCGGAGTGCCTGTCATCGGTGAGATCGAATTCGGTTTCCTGCTGTGCCGCGCGCCGGTGGCGGCTGTCACGGGTACCAACGGCAAATCCACCACCACTGTGCTGGCCGGCCGGATGCTTCAGGCGTCAGGGCGGTGCTGTTTCATCGGCGGCAACCTCAGCGCGGAAGGTTACGACTTGCCCTTCGTCACCGCGGTGATGCAGGCGGGGCCGGAAGACGTCATTGTGGCTGAAGTCTCCAGCTTTCAGCTGGAGCTCTGCTTCACGTTCCGGCCGAAGGTCGCGGCGCTCCTCAACATCTCCGAGGATCACCTGAATCGCTATTCCAGCCTGGAGGAGTACGCTGAAGCCAAGATGCGGATCTTCCAGGCGCAGACACCTGAAGATTTTGCTGTCCTCGGAGTAGACTGCCCAGTGGTGCGGCGGCTGGCGGACCGCGTCTCCTCCCGGATGCTCCGGTTCTCGGCCTTGGAAGAGGTGCAGGAAGGCGCGTTCCTGAGGGGCGACGAGCTGGTGCTGCGGCTGGACGGGCGCGAGGATGTGTTCGCCCGGACCGGCGAAACGGCGCTCTGGGCGCCTTACGACCGGCTGAACCTGCTGGCTGCCGCATGTGTGGCTGCGGCGATGGGAGCAACCGTGCAGGGCATCCGCCACGCTGCCCTGAGTTTCAAGGGGCTTCCGCACCGTTTGGAGGACTGCGGGATAGCAGGGGGAGTGCGGTGGATCAACAGCTCCATGTGCACCAACCCGGAGGCTGGCGCAGAGGCTGCGCGCGCAGTTGCCGGGAGGTTCCCTCTGGTGCTCATCGCCGGCGGCGCTCAGAAAGAGTGCGATTATGCGGACTGGGGCAGGACTGTGGCGGAGTTTGCCCGGACTGTGATACTCGTGGGACGGGATCGCGAGGTGCTGAGGAAAGCTCTGGAGGACGCGGGCCGCTGTGATGCGCTGGAAGCCGGGACTCTGGCTGAGGCGATGGAGATCGCCCGCGCTGCGGCGAGACCGGGAGATGCCGTGCTGCTTGCGCCGGCTATGGCCAGCTTCGATGAATTTTCCAATTTCCGCCATCGTGGCCGCGTGTTCCGGGAGATCGTCGAGAGGTATCGCAGAGAGGCGGAACAATGAGACCCAGGGAAGGGTCCCCTGATGCTATGGTGCTGGTGGTTTACGGAGTGCTGGCTCTCCTGGGAACCTTCTTCATGGCCAGCGCCAGCTATGCGTCTGCGGCTCGCAACCTGGGGACGCCCTACTACTTCGTCATCCGGCATATCCTCTTTCTGGCGGTCTCCGGGGCTGTATTCTTCTTTCTTTGCCGCTTCCGAGAGCCACTCTGGCGCGCCGTGGGGTTGCCGGCGTTCGGGCTGCTACTTGCGCTCAATGCCTGGACCGCGATCTACGGGGTGGAGGCCAACGGCGCGCGTCGCTGGCTCAAGTTCGGTCCTGTGACACTGCAGCCGTCGGAGTTCCTGAAGGTGGCGCTGGTGCTGGCGCTGGCTTTCTGGCTTTCCTCGCAAGCAGGCAACGTCCGGCGGTTCTGGCCCGGCTTCGGGGTGGCTATGCTGATGACCTTGATGGCGGCCGCAGTGGTGGTGGCGCAGAGCGATCTGGGAACCGCCCTGGTCATCCTGGGCGCCGGCCTGACTGTCATCTTTTGCGCCGGGGCGCATTTGCGGCACGTTTTCCTGGCGCTGGCGGGGATGAGCGCGGTTGTGGCGGTGCTCATCCGCGTGCAGCCATATCGTATGGAGCGTGTCTACGCCTGGCTGGAGCCCTGGAAGCACAAGTCCGATGAAGCCTACCAGGTGGTGCAATCCTTCTATGCCTTTGGTCAGGGGGGCTGGCAAGGCGTGGGTCTGGGGCAGGGGCAGGCGAAGTATTTCATTCCGGCTCCGCATACCGACTTCGTGTTCGCCACAATCGCCGAAGAGACCGGCATCCTGGGGCCGTTCTTCATTCTGGTGCTCTTCAGCCTTCTTGCCCTGAGCGGCATCAGGGTGGCGCGTCTTGCGAAGAGTCCTTTTGCGCGGATGGCGGCTGCGGGTGTTGTGGCTTTCATCTGCGGGCAGGCTCTGCTAAATATCGCCGTCGTGACCGGCAGCGTTCCCTGCACGGGGGTTCCGCTTCCGTTCATCAGCTACGGGGGATCCTCGCTCCTGGCGGGAGCCGTGGCGATGGCCCTGCTCTTCAGCCTGTCCCGGAGCGTTCCGTCCAGGACTCAGGGGGCATCCAATGAACATCGTGATTACGGGAGGGGGGACGGGGGGACACATCTATCCCGCCCTGGCCGTGGCATCGGCGCTGCAGGAGCTTCACCCCGGTCTCCGGCTGCTCTACGCAGGTAGATGTGGCGGGCTGGAGGAGCGCCTGGCGATCGCGGCTGGACTCCCGTTCGCCGGTCTGCCTGGAAGGCCGCTGGTATCGGGAGCGGGGGCGGTCAGCGCGGCGGCACACCTGGCCCGAGGCGTGCTCGCCGCCGCCCGGATGCTGGCGCGGGAGCAGCCGGTGTGCGTCGTCGGCACCGGCGGGTTCGCCAGCGCCGCCGTCTGCGCGGCTCAGGCGGCGGGGCGACGGCCGCTGGTGCTTGTGGACGGTAATGCCCTGCCCGGGCGCACGGTGCGCCTGCTGGCCCGTCGGGCCGCAGTCGTCTGCACAGCCTTTGAAGAGGCTGCCAGATCTCTGCTCGGCTGCCGGGTGGTTCGCACCGGCTATCCAGTGCGGGCGGAGTTCGCTGTCCGGCGGGACAGGAGTGCTTGCCGGCGGGCGTTCGGTTTGCGGGAGGATGCCTTTACGCTGGTGGTGGTGGGAGGCAGCCAGGGGGCGCAGTTCTTGAATCAGCTGGTGCGCGAAAGCGCCTCCGCTCTT
>CALCJH010000407.1 GCA_937967775.1 uncultured bacterium
AGCCACTGTCCTGGCGGCAATCAACTCCTGCAAGTGGGAAAGATCACCGGCCGCGGAGCGCTCCGCGGCCTCAGCGGCCGTGAGGTCTCCCAGCCGCCGCAGAGTCTCCGCGAGCTCGGCGGCGGTGCGGGCGCGTGAGCGAGAGGACAGCGCCTGTGCTTCCTCGCGGAGCCGCTCGATGGCACGGGTGTCGGGCGCCCGGCGGATTGTCGCGGGTGTTGCCAGGTCCCCGCCCGGTCCCCCCTCCTGTGCCGCGCTTCCCACCGGCCGGTCCCAGACGTACATGAACTCCATCTGCAGCTGGAACTCCAGCGCCGATGCGAACGGTGACGGAGCGGTAGAATGCACCTCCCGCAGCTCTACGTCGCCGGACTGCACCCCGGCCAGGATCCGCTCCGTGAGGACGGCGTCCATCTGCTCTTCGAGACACTCCCTCACGGTCTCCAGCTCCACCGGGAAATCCGGGATCCCGCGCACCATCTGAAGGAGATCCTTCGCCTTCAAGCGCTGGAGCCACAGGGGACTCCTGCGGCCGGGCTGGCGTGGGGGCATCAGCAGGGCGCGCGCGGCGTTCTGGCGGAACCGCAGGCCGAACAGGGGACTGCGCATCAGTCCACGCTGGAGCAGCTTCCGGAATCGCTCCGGCGTCAGCTTCATCAGAGTCGCCGCGGAGCAGCGATCCTCCGAAGGGAGCCGGAGAAGCACCCCTTCATCTCCGGCCATACTCTCCGGAGCGGCGCCCGTCTCATCCTGGACCATTCCGGTCAAGGCGATCCGGAGCGCCTGGTGCACACGCGACCCGTACGGGGTGATGACCACCATGCGTCCCTCGCCGATGGCGTCACGGTAGAACT
The DNA here is from genome assembly GCA_937967775.1 of uncultured bacterium. Taxonomy (GTDB): domain Bacteria; phylum Armatimonadota; class UBA5829; order DSUL01; family DSUL01; genus CALCJH01. The sequence continues at coordinate 855 of CALCJH010000407.1, forward strand.
CCACCACGATGCGCCGGTGCGTGGGGAGAGCGCCCTTCGCGCGCTGCCGGCAAATGAATTCCGCCAAAGAGCGCGCTGCGTCCGGCGTGCAGGGGGTCCTTCGCTGAACGAAATCGCGGATCTCCTCAAGATCCTCCAGCTTCTCCGCCTCTTCCAGGAACCTGCCGATAGCCTCGCCTGTGGCGGGCGGACGGCTCACCTGCTCCCCGCGCCAGAACGGGGCTTTTGCCGGCGATCCGGGAGAAGGGCGCACGAAGATCCTGTCCGCCTCGATCTTCTCGATGCGCCACGTGCTCACCCCCAGCCGGAACGCATCACCCTCCCGCGCCTCGAAGACGAACTCCTCGTCCAACTCTCCGATGGACGTGCGCGTCCCGCTGAGATACACCGGGAACTGTCCCGTATCCGGGATGACACCTCCACTTGCCACCACCGCGCGGAGCGTGCCAGGAAGAGGCAGCACGCGGCCGTTCACCCGGTCCAGAGAGACACGCGCGGGCAGGCCGTGTCCCATCCGGCCGGCCGCCATCTCCAGCGTGCGATGGAACGCTTCCGATGACAGGTTGTGAAAGCAGGCTGAGCGCCGGACCGTCTTGAGAATGTTCTCGACGCCTACAGGGCCGTGCACGCACATCGCTGCGATCTGCTGCGCCAGGACATCCAGGGGACTACTGACGATGCGCGTTGGCTCTACTTCACCCTGCAGCATTCCGGCGGCCAGAATCGCACTTTCCAGAAGATCCACGGGGGAGGTCGCGAAGATACGGCCCACGCTCTCCGCTCCGGCCAGATGCCCAGCCCGTCCCACTCTCTGCAGACCGGCGGAGACGGACTTCGGGGAACCCACCTGGCACACAAGTTCCACCGCACCCATGTCTATGCCCAGCTCCAGACTCGCGGTGGCGACCACGGCGCGCAGATCTCCCCGCTTCAGGCGCTCCTCCGTCTCCCTGCGGCGGGTGGCGGAGATGCTTCCGTGGTGCGGTTCCACCAGCCGTTCCCCGGCCATCTCATTCAGTTCCCGGCTGAGGCGCTCCACCGCCCCGCGCGTGTTCGCGAAGATGATGCTTGACCGCCGCCGCTCCACCTCCCGCAGGAGCTTACGCTCAAGCGACGGCCACAGCTCGCCCGTCTCCATCGTGCGGAAGTCCGGCACGGCGGTATCTACCGCGATATCCAGTCTCTTGCGCGCGCCTGCGTCCACGATCCGGACGGGCCGCTCGCGCCCTCTGGAGTCATAGCCCCCCAGAAACCGGGCCACCTCCTCCAGTGGACGCTGGGTAGCCGAAAGTCCCACGCGGGAGAAGCTTCGCCCGGTCAGGTTCTCCAGCCGTTCCAGCAAGACGGACAGAAACGCTCCGCGTTTGTTGGATGCCAGGGAATGGATCTCGTCCACAATGACCTGCCGCACGCCAGCAAGCATCGCGGCGGCGCGCGAGCACAGGATCAGGTTGAGTGACTCGGGAGTGGTGATGAGGATGTGCGGCGGTTTTCGCGCCATGCGCGCCCGCTCGCGGGAGGGAGTGTCTCCGGTCCGCACCGCTGCCCGTATCTCAGGCGGCTCCAGCCCCGCACGCCGCATCTCCTGCGCGATCCCCTCCAACGGGTGGCGCAGGTTGCGCTCGATGTCATAGTTGAGAGCCTTCAGCGGCGAAATGTAGAGAAGCGATACCCCCTTCGGAAGCGATCCTTCAAGACCCTCCCGGAACAGGTGGTCCAGCCCCGCCAGAAAGGAGGCCAGGGTCTTGCCGGAGCCTGTCGGGGCAAGGATCAGGGTGTTCTCGCCCGCGCGGATGGGCGGCCACCCCATGGCCTGAGCGGGGGTGGGCTGGCCGAGCGCGCGCCGGAACCACTGTGCGGTGGCAGGGTGAAAACCGTCTAGAGGATCTTGCGGCTCCCGTGTGGTCCTCAGTCGCCAGCCCCTCCTCATCCATTACCAGCGGTGGGTGTGCGGGCCCCAGGCGGCCTCGTAGAACGGCACGATGGCGCGGCCGGGAGGAGCGACGGCGTCAATGCGCTGGCGGTCAGAGTCCGTTATCTCCACCTCCGCCGCGGCCAGGTTTTCCTCCAGCTGCTCCATCGTCCGGGGCCCGATGATGGGCGCGGTGATGCCGGGCTGGGCAGCGTTCCAGGCCAGAGCCATCTGGGACGGCGTGGCCCCCTTTTCCCGAGCCAGCTCCTCGAACACATCCAGCACGTCGAATGCGGCATCGCCATAGTGGCGGGCGCTGCCCGCCAGACGGGAGTCCTCCGGAAACGCTTCTCCCCGCCGGTATTTCCCCGAGAAGAATCCGCCCGCCAGCGGCGACCAGGGAATCAGGCCAATTCCGTAAGTCAGCGCCATTGGAACGAGCTCGCGCTCGATGCGCCGATCCAGTGGATGATACGGCGGCTGCTCGCAGACAAACCGGTTCAATCCCAGCTCCTTCGAGACCCACAGCGCTTCCATAATCTGCCACGCCGCATATGTGCTGGTGCCGATGTAGCGCACCTTGCCCTGCCGCACCAGGTCGTCCAGCGCGCGCAGCGTTTCGTCTATCGGCACGGACGGGTCCGGACGGTGGATCTGATACAGGTCTATCCAGTCGGTCTGAAGCCGCCTGAGCGACGCCTCGCACTGCTGGATGATGTGCCGGCGGTGATTGCCCTGTGCGTTGGGGTCGTCGTCCATTCGGGCGTGCACTTTGGTGGCCAGCACCACCCTGTCGCGCCGGCCGCCGTCCTTCAGCGCCTTGCCGACGACCTCCTCGCTGGCTCCACGGCCGTAGACGTTGGCGGTGTCCAGAAAATTGATGCCCGCATCCAGGGCGCGGTGCACCATTCGGATGCTCTCCGCCTCGTCTGCCTGACGTCCGAACAGCATGCACCCGAGGCAGAGCTTGCTGACTCTGACGCCCGTGCGTCCCAACGATCGGTATTCCATTCTGTCTGTTCCTCCTCCGGTCTATGCGCTGCCGGCCGGAGCCGTGCCGCCGGAAAGCGGATGCGTCCGCGCCGCAGCCTCCGCCTGAAACAGCGGCAGAGGCTTCTCGGACAGCGCCCCGGCCATCAGCAGGCCGGGAAAGGACTGAATGAACGTATTGAAGTTCGTCGCGCTGTCGTTGTAGGTTTCCCTGCGGTCCGCAATGGCGTCCTCCATCTCCTGTAGCTGCTGTTGAAGCTTCAGAAAGTTTTCCGACGCCTTCAGTTGCGGATAGTCCTCCGCAATCGCCAGCACCGAGGGCAGCGTCTGCTCCAGCCTGTCCTCCGCGGCGATCCGGGTCCTTCGATCCCGGGCGCTCAGAGCTCGTTCCCGGGCCGCGATGGCGGCTTCGAAGATCTGCCGCTCGTGCTGTGCGTAGGCTTTCACCGTCTCCACCAGGTTAGGAACCAGGTCCCAGCGCATCTGCAGCTGAACGTCGATGTCCGACCACGCGCGTTCGGCCTGCCGCTTGAGCGTGACAATGGCATTGTACAGGGTGACCATCCATATCAGCAGGACCACTCCGAGCGCGGCCCCGGCCAGAATGAGCGCAAAAAAGGCTTCAAAGTCCACGTCCGTGTCCTCGGTCATCGTGGCGATCGCCACAGGTGAAATCGGGGCGGCCGCGAACAGCATTCCTCCCACGACCATCCCGAAGCATCCTCCCAGTCGTCGCCCGAGCGCGACGCCCCCGAGCGAACCCTCCCCCACCAGCGCCGATCCGTGCACCGGATGGCGAGTCAGCCTGCCGCGGTGGAGCTTGCCTGCGACCTCCAGCTCCGAGTCCAGGGCGATAAAGTTCACGGTGGTGCGCAGATCTCCTTCCGAGGCGAATGCTCCGCCGCGGCCCGGCCTGCCGTTGTAAAAGTGCGCCGCGTGAGCCGGATGGAATATAGTCGCGGCTATGTCCACCGCAACCTCGCCGGTCCCGTCTGTCAGGCGAAAAGTCGCCGCTGCTGCGGCTGAAGAATAGTGGTCCCAGGAATAGTAGGTCTCCGTCCTCCACTGTTTGGTCTGCGGGTCCTGTACCTGACGGGTGTGCCGCGTATATCGCTCGGTGGTTTCCGAAAAGAACAGACAGGCGATGCCGCCCGTGCGCGAGTGCACGGGCTGTTCCACGATCGCCTTTCCCCTCAGCTTCACCCACCCCTGCGGAGCCGAGCGAATGCGCGATACGGGGGTGTTGGCGAGAAGCTGACCGGACAGCCAGAAGCCCTGCCCCAAACGCGCTACTGCCAGTCCCGCGAGAAGCATTCCGGCCGGAAGAAGGGTGGCCTCGGAAAGTTCGGCTCCCGAGGCCAGCATCACAATGGTCAGCGCCACAAACGCGATGGCGATCCCCGCGGCCAGCGAAAGGAGAATGCGCATGCCCGGCCGCTCGTCCGGTCGGTTGGTTCGTATGAAGACGAGGTAGGTCAGCAGCCAGCCGCCCAGAAACGCCAGAAGCGCCGTCACTGCCATGGGAGCCTACCAGCGCACCTCATCGTCTTCCAGCATCTCACTTCGCTCCCTCAATGCCCTGAGCCGCAGCAGATAAGCGGCCAGTCCCAGCGCTCCCAGGATCGCGCCGGCCCGGGCGGTCTGCTCCAGCAGCCAGCGGCGTCTGGCCAGCCGCGCAAGCTCGGGGTAGCCGGACAGACCGAAGACCTTCCGCAGCGCGCCCTCCGCGTCGCGGGTCTCGATGGCCTTCCGGATGAACCACTCCGTCTCTTCTGTTCCAAAACGGCTGTCCAGATAGCGGAAGGCGCGCCTCCATTCGTTGTAGTCGCGCGGCGACCAGCTCACCCGGGTGTGGCCGTAGTCCTGGTGGCTGATGTATTGCGTCTTGCCGCCTGAGAGATATAGAGCCGACCCCTCGTGGAACCACTGGGGCAGCCTGTTCGCCTCCAGACCCAATAGGCTCAGCACGTAGGCGTGCGCCAGCTCGTGGGAAAGCAGATCCGCTGTCTCCTCGTCCGAGCGACCTTCCGTCCAGATGGCGATGTATCTTGTCAGGAAGGTGATTCCGGCGGTCTCACCCCGGAACAGCCGCCGGATTCCCGGCGGCATCTCGACCGGAGTGGGATAGACACGCACCACCGCTGCTCCCCCTGGAGGCTTCAGACCCGCCGAATCTCGCAGACGGCGGATGGCCGGGTCATCGGAGTGCGAAAACGAGACCAGCAGAAGTTCCTCCCCGGGAGCCGTCTCCGGCGAGGCGAAATCCTCCAGAGTGATCAAGGTCTCCCGCACATCCTGCGCCTCCGGCCCCGCTGGCAGGGACTCGATGATGATCCGGCATTCGCGGTGCAGCGTCTCCAGGTCCTCAAGCGAGCGCACCTGGAAGGAGGCCGACCATTCCATGGCTTCTTTCGGGGTGGCAGGTGGTTGGGGGGACACGGACGCGCAGAGGCGCGGCGGAGAGGCAAGGGCCAGCAGGGCAAACAGCAAGGTCCAGCGAGGAAGCCATATACAGGAATAGTTATTACTCTTGAATAAACAGTTTTGCATGGACGGCCGGCAGGGTAAGAAACTCACGGCCGAAGGACCGGGTCACCCGGCGCTGTGATATCATTCTTCCCGGCTCCGGGACAGACCTTCCGGCCGGTCGTGCCGAAG
>CALCJH010000408.1 GCA_937967775.1 uncultured bacterium
CGCCGCAGTGCTCTTCTTCTGCACTGAGCAGCTAGTTCAGCGGCCTGATGCGGATGTTGCGGAACCAGACCCTGTCGCCGCCCCCGTGGTTCTGCAGGCCGATGTAACCCTCCGTCGCCCGGCTTCCGGTGAAGCGGGTGACCAGGGTGCCGTTCACACGGACCAGATACCGCTGCCCTACAACCTCGATCTCCATCGTGTTCCACTGCCCGTAGGGCTTTGTGGGCACGCTGTAGGACTCGCTGAAGCTGTACACGGCTCCGGTGCGGTGCTTCGGCCCGCCCGCATCCTGGATCTGGATTTCGTATCCCTCGTTCACAGGCTTCCAGGGGTCGTTCTGCGGATCCGGGAAACGGACGAAGATGCCGGAGTTGGATTCCGCCTTCTCCGCCTTCCAGTCCACGCGCAGGATGAAGTCCTTGAACGGCCGTTCCGCATACCAGAACAGCCCCATCCCCCCTTCCGAGAGCAGTGACCCGTCCGGTTGCTGGACAAAGCGTCCGGGCCCGGCCTGTTTCCACCGGGACGTGTCTCGCCCGTCATACAGCAGGATGAATCCCTTTTCCAGAGCGGGCCAGTCCACCGGTCCACCCGGGGCAGTCCGGGCCACCGGACGGCCCATCGCCCAGCCCGCCACGGCCGCCAGAACCACCGCCGCGCCGCAGACCGCGCAGATCGTCAGCTTCTTGCACTTGCTCATATCCGCATTCCTTGCCTTTCATCGAAGGGGAGGAGCTGCAATTTGCCGGGACAGCTCCTCCCTTGCAGGATCTCTGAGCTTCCGCCTTCCGGAATTCAGGGGTTCCCCGGAATGCGCAGCCTCTCCTTCCGTAAGGCGATCACGGACGCCAGTGAACGTGGTCCCACGGGGCCCACAGCGATGCTTTCATCTCGTCCTGCCGGATATGGCGCGCGTGACCGTCCAGATAGGCTGCGTTGGCGCCCCCGTTGTGCTGATAGCGCAGGCGCTCCTCGGGCCGCCCTGGGGTCACGTGTTCCGGCTTCCAGACGTGACTGCCATTGAACCCCTCGGCCACGACGATGATGCTGGATGGGCCATACGACAGCCCATCTCGGGCAGAGCCGCTGAAGCCGCTCTCAGGCGCGCCGTCCAGAGTCTCGTTCCAGACGTATGTGCCGCGGATGCCCGCCCGCTCGAAGGGGACAGACGGGTCCGGTGGCCGCTCCCAGTCCAGCAATCCGGTGGGCATTGGCGTGGGTCTCCATCCCGGACAGATGAACACATCATCCGCCTTCGTGTAAGGATGCAGAATGACCCACCAGTATCCGCCGCTCTCCGGGATGTCGTCGCGGCAGATCGGGACGCGGCTCTTGTGATCCGACGTATACATCTGCACTGCCCGCGCGATCTGCCCCATATTGGACAGACAGCCGGTCTGAATGGCCCGGCTTCGCGCCCGCGCGAACACCGGGAACAACACAGCGGCCAGAATGGCGATGATGGCGATGACCACCAGAAGCTCGATGAGTGTGAAACCCCGCCGCGCGCGCACGACGCTGAGGCGGGAGTGGAAATCCCTGCGTTTCATTGGAAATCCTCCGTTTCGAAGTCCGTATTGTCGAAGCGCAATGACCGTGAACGGACTTCAGCGGGGAGGAGCGCGGAGAGAACAGGGACGCAGGTTCCCACTGGAGGCCGGCGGAACTTCGCCGGACAAAAGCAGCCCGGACGGACGGGCAGGCTCCGGACAACAATCATCTAGCGGGGCGGCCGCCAGAGATGGCGGAACATTCGAGAGGCGCAGAGGCTCGTAGTTCCGCTGCGACGCTTCGCAGCAGGCGCAAGGGTTGTCCTCCGCAGGCTCATGCCCGCAACAGGCATCCGCCGCCAGTCCAGGGAGTATGCATCCGGCACAGAAAGAACCGTCCCCCGCGTGCCGGGGCAGGCCGGAGGCAGCGCCAGCGATCGCGGCAATGGCGATGAAGAGGATGAGGATCAGACTTTGCGCCGGGCGTCTCACAGAATCCAGTGTAGCACGGGCGGACCGCTGTTGCAAACGCTTCGCGTGAATGCCGGAAGATTTACGGGCGAGCGACTCCCAGCCCGGAGCTCCGCAGATACTGCTGACTGATCAGCGCGATGATCATGACCAGCCAGAACATCTGGTAGGCGAACTCCTTGTTCTTCACGGCTCGCGCGAACGAGAATGCATGGCGCAGCTGGCTGCCCGGCCAGCGCCACGTGATGAAGCGTCCCACTCGGGACATATATTCCCGGAACTGCTCGCCGTGCTCCATCTGCAGAACCTCTTCCTCCCAGCGCACCTGCGAGCCGTAACAGATGGCGAATGTCACCACAAAGAAGATCAGAAGCGGGAGGCTGTGCACAAAAACCGCCACTCCCACACCGCCGATGAACGTACCCAGATAAAGCGGATTCCGTGACAGAGCGTAGGGGCCCGTGGTGATCAGTTCCGTCGTCTTGATCAGGGATCCGGCGCTCCAGATGCGGATGAAGCTGCCCAGCGCCACCAGTCCCAGTGCCCACCAGTTGAAGTTCCCGTCGTTCACCAGGAACGCCATCAGGATAAACAGATAGTTCGCCGGCAGCCGCATCCGGGCGACCAGAGGCAGGCGAGGATGTTTTCTGGGGGCGACCGTCGTGGCCGTTCCGGGGGATGACACGGTCAGCAGCGCCTCCCTTCATGAAAGCGGGAGGCGACTTGCGGCAGTCCTTTCATTCTCCCGATGGCACCACGCTGGCCTGCACCCCCAGCGAGCGCAGCCTTTCCGCCAGCTTTTCCGCGTTGACGCGTTCGTTGAAAAGTCCGGCCTGCACCCGCCACGCATCCCGGCCGTTCAAAGTAGTCTTGAGCACTGTGGCCTGCTGGCCGCGGGCGCGCAGGTCCGAGGCTACCTGCGAGGCGCGGTCCTCTGTGGAGAAGACTCCCACCTGCACGCGGTATTGCCTGCCTGACGAGTTTTCCGCCGGCGGGCGAGTCTCTTCAGGACGAGGGGCAGGCTGAGGGGCGGATGCCGGCTCCCCGGGAACCCCGGCGGGTAGCGAGTGCTCCGGGGCAGCAGGAGGCGGAACCGGAGACGGAGAGGGGGCCGGCGTCCGCGGACTCTGCGACGTTGCTGGAGCCGGAGCAGGCGTGGGCGTGGTTGCAGGTTTCGGCTTCTCCTGTGCCCGGCCACCGGCGGAATCTTCCACGGTGATCTCCACCTTCACCCTGGGAGTCACGGGCGCAGACGAGGAGGGCCGGGAGGATGTTTCGAGAGTGCCGGGTTCTGCGGAGGCAGCCTCGGGCGCTGCTTGCTCCGTCGCAGGCTTCTCCTTTCCCCGGTCCAGCAGCATCGGCCCCACCACGTAGAAGCCCGCAAGGGCGCTCGCCCCGAAGAGCGCCGCCACACCCAGAAGCGTCGCAAGAATCCGTCCGGTCCGTCCAGTAAGCCGCATCCGAATGCCCCGAAAGCCCTGTTTCACGCCATCCCGGGGCCAAACTCTTCAGCCATCCGGGCCGCTCGACATTCTAGCACCGAACCGGCGCGCGAACAACACGGCGGGGGGAGCGCCTCCCTCTCGCGCTCCCCCCGCCTTTTTCGGCTTCCCGGAACCTCTACGCCGGAGCCGCCTATGCCTGCGGCGGACAGTACCGCCGGGACGCCCGCATCACGCGCGTGCGTCTGGAGGCCATACCGTCCTGCCGTCCTTCTTCCGTTAGACGAAAGGCATAAAGGTGCACCAGACGGCCGTCCACCTCCAGCCCCCCGCCGGTCAGGCTTCCGCCTCTTATGCGGAGATCCTGCCCCATCCCGATGGCGGGATAGGTCTCCACGGGCGTGGCGGCGACCTCGTTAAGGAACGCGCGGGCCTGCTCCAGCGTGGGAGCAGGAGGCTGCAGACCGCGTCGCGCGCAGTCCAGGGCATCCAACGCGTTCCCCTGCACCACCTTGGGCAGCATGGCCCGCAGGGTGGCCTCACAATCGAACAGATCCAGGCTGATCAGCGACGGGCCGATGAAGAACAGCGCTCCGGTCTGGCCGTCCACCGGCTGCATCGCCTGTTCGTAGTCCCGCAGGGACACCTGATGGCGTTCGAATACGTCATCCATCGCGCCAGTCGCGCTGTGGGTCTCCAGACTCAGCGACTTCTGGCGGATCTGCTCCCAGATATCACTCTGGTTGGAACGGCGGGCGGCGAACCTGACCAGACACTCGCTGACCTGGCCGGCCTTCCGGGCGCGTCCCTCGGCGAACAGCGTGCGCGGAGCGCTGCGGAACTCGGGGGACTCGTAGTGCCATCGGCCGGCCTCCACACAGGACACCGGGATGGTCACATCCGAATGTGCATTCACGAGAATGCTCAGATTGAGCACCCGGTTCTGCCTGGCCCCGATCAGCTCTTCTCCGTCCATAAGAAACACGGGCTTATCACCCCTGTTGATAAATCGGGCTTCCGGCACGCTTCCAGAGGCCGACACCTCCCTCACCGCAGCGACGCCACGTGAGATGGCTTCGTCGAGCGTGATGTAGTCAGGATCGCAAATCGCCCGCCCCAGAAGCGGGAACATGGCCATCTGTTCCTGGCAGATCGGGTCTCCGATAGCCGTTGTCTCAAGCGTTCGGGCAACGATCGTCATCGCGCGCAGCCTCCTTATCCTCCTTTCCGGCAGTACGGTCACAGTCAGCTCCGGGTTTCAGGATAGCTCTGACCCCTGTCAGTTTGTGTCAGCAGGCGAAAGCGTCTAGATCTATTTTTCAAAGTCCGCGCGAGCGGCCGGGAGCCTTTCTCGGTTCGCCGGGCGTTTCAGTTCGTGAAAAGCATGGAAAACAATGCCGACATCACATCCCGGGATCCGCGGCCGGTCCTGCTGACCGGCGCGACTGGCTACATCGGCGGGCGTCTTCTGCGCAGGCTGGAGGAAGAGGGTATCCGCGTGCGGTGTCTGGTCCGCAACCCCGCAGTGCTGGCCGGACGAGTGGCGCCGGACACGGAGGTCGTTCAAGGCGATGTGCGCGACGCCGCCTCCGTCGAGCGCGCAATGGTGGGAGTCCGCGCGGCCTACTATCTGGTCCACTCCATGGCCTCCGCCGGTTCCTTCGAGGAGCAGGACCGGCGGGCGGCGCTCAATTTCGTCCGGGCGGCCGAGCAATGCGGGGTCGAGCGCATCATCTACCTGGGCGGCCTTGCGCACGAGGATGAGCGCAGTCTCTCGTCCCACCTGCGAAGCAGGCTGGAAGTGGGGCGCATCTTCCGTGAAGGTTCCGTTCCATCCATCGAGCTGCGCGCTTCCATCGTTATCGGATCGGGCAGTCTGTCCTTCGAGATCGTCCGCAACCTGACCGAGAGGCTTCCCTTGATGATCTGCCCTCGCTGGGTATCTATGCCCGCCCAGCCCATCGCCATCGGCGACGTTCTGGAGTATCTGCGGCGCGCGCTTGAGATCCCGCTGGACGGGCACCGAATCTTCGAAATCGGGGGGGCCGATGTCGTCAGCTACGGCGATCTGATGAGAGAATACGCCCGTCAGCGGAACCTGAAGCGGATCATGATCCCCGTGCCCGTTCTGACCCCCTGGCTATCCAGCCTCTGGCTCGGCCTGGTGACGCCGGTCTACGCGCGGGTGGGACGCAAGCTGATCGAAAGCGTCCGCCACGCCACCGTGGTCCGTGACCACTCCGCGCTGGACGTTTTCGGAATACGGCCGGCAGGTGTCCGGGAGGCCATCGCGGCCGCCCTGCGGAACGAAGATCGTGAGCTGGCGGAGACGCGCTGGTCGGATGCACTCTCGTCGTCGGGCGTGCGCAGGGACTGGGGCGGCGTGCGGTTCGGATCGCGTCTGGTAGATTCTCGCTCGGTGGAAGTTCCGGTCCCCACCGATCGGGCATTCGCGCCCATCCGGCGGATCGGGGGCGAGACAGGCTGGTACGGTTCGGGATGGCTCTGGCGGCTGAGGGGTGCACTAGACCTTCTGGTAGGCGGTGTGGGAATGCGTCGGGGCCGGCGAGACCCGGAGCACCCCCACGTGGGCGACGCCCTCGATTTCTGGCGCGTCGAGCGCTACGAGGAGAACCGTCTGCTGCGCCTGTATGCCGAGATGAAGGTGCCCGGGCGGGCGTGGCTGGAGTTCGAGGTATCTCCCGGGCCGGAAGGTTCCCGCATCACCCAGACGGCGATGTTCGACCCCCTCGGGCTCACTGGCCTGATCTATTGGTACGGGCTTTGGCCGGTGCATCAGCTGGTGTTTGCCAGAATGCTTCGCGGCATCGCCCGTGCCGCAGTGAAAGCCGACGACCTGCCGGCAGTGGCGGGCCGGGAGCGCCGCCATGCGTAGCGCGGGCGGGCTGGCTGTCAGCCTTGTGGTGTGCTGGGGCGCGGCGGCGATCGGTGGGATCTGGACAGCGTCAAGCGTGCAGGACTGGTATCGCGATCTGGCCAGGCCGTCCTGGACTCCACCCGATGCCCTCTTCGGACCTGTATGGGCGGTTCTATACACGCTGATGGCCGTCAGCGCCTGGCTGGTGTGGCGAGAAGGAGGCCGGGGATGGCCGATGGCGGCGTTTGCGGCGCAGCTGGCGCTGAACGTATCGTGGAGCGGTCTCTTTTTCGGGCTTCGACAGGTCGGACCCGCGCTTCTGGACATCGTAGCGCTGTGGGTTGCCATACTTTGCTGCATTCTGATTTTCTGGAATGTTTCGCAACTCGCCGCTCTGCTGCTGCTTCCCTATCTGACGTGGGTCGGCTTCGCGGCGGCGCTGAACTTCGCCATCTGGAGGATGAACTGAAATGAGCGATGCTCCGTGTTTCGTGATTGCCGGAGGATCGGGCGGCATCGGACGCGCGCTGTGCAAAATCTTGTCGGAAAAAGGCTGCCGACTTTTCATAACCGGACGCGATCCGGATCGGCTGCAGGCCGCGTGTGCGGAGACGGGAGCGGAAGGGGCGGTCTGGGACGCCGGAACCGAGCGAGACTTCTCGCCCGTCATCGAGGCCGCCCTGGAGCGCTTCGGCCGGCTGGACGGCGCGGTGAACCTCTGCGGTTCCGTGCTTCTTAAGCCCGCGCATATGACCTCCGACGTCGATCTGGACGCGGTTCTGGCAGCCAACCTGCTGTCGGCGTTCAGCGTCACGCGCTCGGCCGCGAAGGCCCTGATGAAATCCGGAGGAGGAAGCATCGTGCTGGTCTCCTCGGCCGCGGCCCGCGTGGGGCTTGCCAACCACGAGGCGATAGCGGCGGCCAAGGCGGGAGTCATCGGCCTCACCCTCTCCGCCGCGGCCACCTACGCCGGATCAGGCATCCGGGTGAACTGTGTGGCTCCAGGCCTGGTGCGCACACCGGCCACAGCGCGCATCACAACGAACGAGGCAAGCCTGAAGATGTCCGAACAGATGCATCCCCTGGGTCGCATCGGCGATCCACAGGATGTCGCCTCCGCCATCGCCTGGCTGCTAAATCCGGAGGCGGGCTGGGTGACAGGGCAGGTCATCGGTGTGGACGGAGGACTGGCCACGGTGCGCAGCCGGGGCACTTAGCGCGAGATTCGATCGCGGACAAAGTGTGCCCCTGCAAGGACCTGCTCCCCGCAGGGGCATTCTGATATGCGCGGATTTCCCTTCAGTGATCGTGTCCCGTGTGTTCGTCTTTCTTGCCGGAGGATCCCTCCGCCTTCACTGCGTATTTCGCGGGGTTCTCATCGAACTTCTTCCGGCAATCGTCCGAACAGAACGCATAAGTCTTCCCTTCGTAGGTCACATTCAGACGTTCCGGAAGGTATCCGCCCATCTTGTGCCCGCCGTCCACATAGCAGACCCGGCAGTACTGATCCACCGCGTCGTCCGGAACGGAGCTCAGGTCCTGTGTAGGCGCTGGCGGAGGAGACGGAGCCTCGGCACTCTCCTTGCCGCATCCGGCGGTGACGGCCGCAAGGGCGGTAATGAGCACGGCGGGAAGCATCAGCTTTCTCATATACGATCTCCCTTCCCTTCCGTCAGGGACGCCAGTTAGAATCCCACGGGGCCCAGTCGCTCCGCCTGATGTCGGTGTCCTTCACCCAGCGTGCGTGGCCGTCCGCAAACGCGATGTTGGCGCCTCCGTAGTGGAAATATCGCAGGCGAAGCTCCGGGCTGTCAACCGGAGCCACCTGTTCCGGTTTCCAGATGTGCGTCCCGTTGAAGCCCTCCGCCACCGCCACC
>CALCJH010000409.1 GCA_937967775.1 uncultured bacterium
GGCGATCCAGTCATTGCGCGGGGAAACGACGGCATAGGAATACCGGCGGGTGGGCGGCGGGTCTTCCTGCATATCCCGGAGCTGAGCGGGATCCAGCGATTCGTCCCCGCGGGAGGGAAGCACGCGCACGGGATCCGTCCCAGTGGTGCTGCAGCTGAAGACCTGCGAGTTGCTGATGTAGTAGACCCGGCGCGTGCCGAAGGAGACCGAAATGTTCGTCTGCGCCCCGCTGGTAGCCAGCAGCCTGCCCTTGGCCCGGCCGTTCGGACGGACTTTGCCCAGCTGGTAATCCTGGGTTTCGATCTGGCCCGTAAAGTAGATCCAGTCTCCATCCGGCGAAAAGGCGGTCTCGCGCTCCTCGCCCGGGAAAACCGCAAGCCGGACCGGATCCGAACCGTCCTCGTTCATCAACCACACGTCCGCACTGCCGTCCCGGTCGCTGATGAACGCGATCTGCCCCGGTCTCGCGACAGCCTTCGTCGGGCCACCGGCCGCCAGCCACTGGCCAACCCATATCGCGCCGACCACCAGCACGAGCGCGATCAAAACGAAGACGACAAGACTACGGCGCTCTGTATTCATCGTCATACCTCCTGGGCTGCCCGGGGGGCAGCCGCCGGGGATTCTCAGGCGGCGCCTCTCAGCACCTGTCCCGGGGTCTCGCCTGTGATTTTGCCATCCCTCAGGGCGAAGCGTCCATTGACCAGGACGTGCAGGATGCCTTCCGGCAGCCGCTGCGGGTCGGCAAATGTGGCGGTATCGCGCACGTTTTGCGGATGAAAGACCACGATGTCGGCTTTCATCCCTGGCGCAATGCGTCCCCGGTCGCGGATGCCGAGCCTCTCCGTGGCAAGCGATGTCATTTTGCGAATCGCCTCCTCAAGGCTCAGAATGCCGCGCTCCCGGACATAATGCGCAAGAACGCGCGGGAAAGTTCCGAACGCGCGCGGATGGGGTTTCCCGCGAGCCATGGGGCCGGAGCATGCCCTTGCGGTGGCGTCCGATCCGAACAGAGTCCAGGGCGTGCGCATCACGGCTTCGACATCGGTCTCGGACAGACAGAAGTGCACCATCCCCACACCGAAATCCTCTTCAACCAGCAGATCCAGCAATGCATCCACCGGATCCCCGCCGATCCGCGCGGCCACTTCCGCGGCGGTCTGGCCCTCCGCCCAGCGGTTGCGCTCTTCCGTGACGGACGAGATGACAATGGACTCCAAGCCCCCGCTGTCGCGCCAGTAGCCACCTTCCAGGCTTTGAGAGATCTCATCCCGGATGCGCGCCCGGACACTTGCGTTGGTCAGCCGCTCCCGCATCGCCGCCGGCCCGCCCGAGTGCGCCCAGGCGGGGATGAGAGTATCCAGCCCGGTGCACGTAGCCGTGTAGGGATACTGATCGGCCGTGACATCCAGACCCCTCTCCCGGGCCTCGTGGATCATCTCCAGCGCCCTGACAGCCTTCCCGTGGTTGGAAGTTCCACAGGCTTTCAGATGAGAGATCTGCACAGGCGCGCCGGATTGCTCTCCGACAGCGATGGCCTCCCGGACGCTATCAAGCAGACCATCCGACTCGCTGCGCATGTGGGTGGCGTACAGTCCTCTCCGCCGGGCAACGGCCCGGGAGAGATAGGCGAGCTCCTCGGTGGAGCCGTAACTGCTGGGGGGATAGATCAATCCGCTGGACAATCCGATGGCACCTTCGTCCATCGCACGTGACACAAGGTCGCTCATCCGTTTCATCTCATCGGGCGTGGCCGGTCGGTCCTCGGCTCCCACCACCTCGCGCCGGATGTTCGCGTGTCCCACAAGCGTGCAGAAGTTCACGGCGACCCCGCAGCGCTCCAGGACGTCCAGCATTTCGCCGAAATGGCTCCAGCTCAGACCGGCTCCCAGCCGCTCGTAAGCCCGCCGGGCGCGCTCCCGCGCCTCTTCGTTCAAGATGGGAGCATCCGAAAAGCCGCAGTTGCCGTTGACTTCCAGCGTGACACCCTGGGCGAGCTTGCTCTCCACCGTCGGGTTGACCAGGGCGGTCATATCCGTGTGTGCGTGGAAATCCACGAACCCCGGGCAGATAACGTGGCCGGAGACGTCCACGACCTCGGCGCCCTCTCGCGGCCCCTCTCCCACCCACACGATGCTGTCTCCCGAAACGCGCACATCGCCGTCGAAGCCCGGACTTCCGGTACCATCCACGACAACGCCGCCTGAAAGAATGATGTCCATTTACACCCCCGGACCTCCCGCAGGCAGTTTACCCCGCATCGGTCTCTGTCTGCCCGGCGGGCAGGCTACGACGCCTGAACCTTGCGCCCGGCTAGCTGCAGGATGGTGAGAGGTGCAGGGCTTCAAGCGCCGGAGGTACAAAGCCCTGTTGGTAATACTACTGAAGCGGAAAGGAGCGAAGCGCATTGAAGTCCCACACGGAGTACCTCTGGTTCAACACGCGCAGGCAGAAGGAGTTCGTGAACATTACAGGCGAGTGTGAGAGGATTCTAAAGGAGTCCGGCATCCGCGAGGGATTCATGCTGGTCTCGGCGATGCACATCACCGCCGGAGTCTGGGTGAACGACAATGAATCCGGCATCCTGCAGGATGCCATGGACTTCCTGGAGGAGCTTGCGCCGTTCCGCGCAGACTACAGGCACCACCGGACCGGCGAGACGAACGGCGACGCTCATCTGAAGAACCTGCTGACGCATCATCAGGTCATCATCCCTGTAACGGAAGGCAAGCTGGACCTTGGCCCGTGGCAGACCATCTTCTACGCGGAGTTCGACGGGCAACGGCGGAAGCGGGTGGTGGTCAAGATCATCGGAGAGTAAGACATCTCGAAGCGATGCCTACCTTTTTGGCGGGAAGTGGTATACTCCTTACAGGAGTAAGACGATGATCGTGAAGACGACAGCCAAGGGACAACTGGTCATCCCGGCGAAGCTGCGGCGCGAACTGGGAATCCGGCCGGGGCAGCGGCTCGCCATCCGCCGTGAAGGAAGCAGGCTGGTCATTGATCCGCTGGAAGGTAGCATCGCGCGCAGCCTCCGGGGGGCATTCCGGGATCTGCCGCTGCTCGAGGACCTGAAGGAGGAGCGCCGCATTGAACGCGAGCGAGACGCCCATCTATCTTCTTGACTCCTGGGCTGTGCTGGCCTACCTAAAAGATGAACCTGCAGCCTCGGCGGTGGAATCCATCCTGGTAGATGCTGAGGAGTCCCGTGCGAGATGCTGCATGAGCCTGATCAATGCGGGAGAAGTCCTGTATAGCCTGGCACGGAGGACAGGCTGGGAACAGGCCGAGGCAACACTGGACCGCCTGCGCGCCATTCCGGTCGAGATCATCGGAGTGACAGAGTCTCATGTAGTCACCGCTGCGCGGATCAAGTCCCGCAACAGGCTATCTTATGCAGACGCGTTCGCGGTAGCCGTGGCGCAGGAGCGGAACGCCACACTGGTGACAGGCGACCCGGAAATAGCCGGACTCCCGGAACCGGTAAAGATCCGAGACATCCGCCCTCAGAAGTAACACGAAACGATCGGCGGCTGCTGACCCAAAGGGTAACGTGTAGGAACATAACTGGAGAAGGAAAATGCCTCTTCCCCCCATCATCCCTCGTGAGGTGCTGTTCGGAAATCCGGACCGGCTGAATGTCCGGCTATCGCCGGATGGAACACACATCGGGTACATCGCTCCGTTGGACGGGGTATTGAACGTGTGGGTGCGCTCCGTGGAAGGCGGAGACGACCGCCCGGTGACGCACGATTCGCACCGCGGCATCCGGGTCTTTTTCTGGGCGTATGACGGAAAACATCTGCTGTATCTGCAGGACAGGGACGGTGACGAGAACTGGCACGTCTATGCGGTGGATCTGCGGACGGAAGAAGTCCGGGATCTGACTCCATTCGAGAACGTGCAGGCGCATCCGCTGGCCGTGGAGCCGGAGCGGCCGGATGAGATGCTGGTGGCTCTGAACCGGGAGGATCCCCATTTTCACGACGTATACCGGGTGCGCCTGGATACGGGCGAATGCGAGCTGGTGGCGGAGAACCCCGGGGACATCGTTGGCTGGGACGTGGACTGGCACCTGAACGTGCGCGGAGGCTCCGCACAGAGGGAGGATGGCGGCACGGAGATCCGCGTCCTGGAAGGCGGGGAGTGGCGCACATTGCTTTCCGCTCCATTCGGTGAATCCCTAGGGGCACTGGGAGTCACGCCGGATGAGCGCGGTCTCTACATCGTCAGCAGCCTGGACTCCAACACCAGCCGCCTCCTGACCATAGACCTGGAGACAGGGGAGCAGAAGGTGATTGCCTCGCGGCCCGATGTGGACTACGAGGGCGGCGCTGTGGTGCACCCCACAAGGCATCACGTGCAGGCGGTGCCGTTCACACGGGCGAGGCGCGAGTGGCAGTTTCTGGATCCGGAGTTCGAGCGGGACTTAACCCGGGCGGCGTCGCTCGGCCACGGCGAGGCCGACGTCGTCTCGCGCGACCTGGAGGACAGGCTCTGGATCGTCGCTTTCAGCTCCGACATTGACCCGGTGAAGTATTACCTATTCGACCGGACCTCCGGTAAAGGATGGTATCTTTTCAGCCAGAACCGCGCTCTGGAAGAAGCCCATCTCGCCCCGATGAAGCCAGTGGAGATCACTACCCGGGACGGTCTGACTATGGTCTGCTACCTGACTCTGCCGGAAGGGGTGGAGCCGAAAGGACTACCCCTGGTGCTGAACGTCCACGGGGGACCCTGGGCGCGGGACTACTGGGGTCTGGACCCGGAGGCGCAGTGGCTGGCCAACCGGGGATACGCTTGCCTGCAGGTGAACTACCGCGGCTCCACGGGATTCGGCAAGGCGTTCGTCAACGCCGCCAACCGGGAATGGGGCGGCAAGATGCACGACGACCTGATAGACGCCGTACAGTGGGCCATCGGGGAAGGCATCGCCGATCCCGCGCGGGTGGGGATCTTCGGGTGGTCCTACGGCGGATACGCCGCCATGGTGGGGATGACGTTCACGCCGGATGTGTTCGCCGTGGGGGTGGCCGGCGTGGGCATCAGCAATCTGGTCTCCTGGTATCGAAGCATCCCGCCCTACTGGGAGCCCTTCCGCGCCCAACTGGATCTTCGGGTGGGCAGCGCCGATACGGACGAGGAGTTTCTGAAGTCCCGCTCCCCCCTCTTCCACATTCAGAATATCAAGAGCCCCCTGATGATCGCGCAGGGCGCAAATGACCCGCGCGTCCCCAGGGCCGAGGCGGATCAGATCGTGGAGGCGATGCGAGCCCGCGGCATCGAGGTGAAGTATCTGCTTTTTGAGGACGAAGGCCACGGCTTCGCACGGCCGGAAAACCGCCTGATCTTCTACCGGGAGGCGGAACACTTTCTGGCCAGCGTGCTTGGCGGCCGCGTGGAGTCCTGACTCCAGGACTGACGCAGGAAACGTCCGCGTTCCCGCGAACTCCCCGTTGAGACTTCACCAATAGACGAAAGGATAAACCTAATGAGCGACATCAGGGTCACGGTCTGGGGCGAGTTCCGGCATGAGAAGAACGCATCGCACGAGGCTTCCCGCGTCTATCCCGACGGGATGCACACGGTCATCGCAAAGGCGCTGAACGAACAGCCGGGGATCGTCGCCAGGACGGCTACGCTGGATGAGCCGGAGCATGGCCTGACCGATGAGGTGCTGGCGGAGACGGACGTGATGACGTGGTGGGGCCACACCGCACACGGGGAGGTGGACGACGCCATCGTCGAGAAGGTGGTCCGCCGCGTCTGGGAAGGAATGGGGTTCATCGCCCTGCATTCCGCGCACTTCTCCAAGCCGTTCAAGCGGCTGATGGGCACGTCCTGCGATCTGAAGTGGCGCGAGGCGGACGAGAAAGCCCGGATGTGGGTGGTGGAACCGGGACACCCCATTGCAAACGGTCTGGACCATTACTTCGAGCTGGAGCGCGAGGAGATGTACGGCGAGCGCTTCGACATCCCCACGCCGGATGAGCTGGTGTTCATCACGTGGTTTGAAGGGGGCGACGTGTTCCGAAGCGGCTGCTGCTGGACGCGCCAGAAGGGCCGCATCTTCTA
>CALCJH010000410.1 GCA_937967775.1 uncultured bacterium
AGCTGCACGATCCGCTCGTTCAGCCATTTCCAGTGCACCATCTCCCGGCGGGCCACCTCCTCGATCTCGCACCCGATCTCTCCTTCCCCGGAGTAGAACCGGTGGATCATATACTGGACGATGGCCGCATGCTCGCCCGCGGCAAGCTCGGCGAGCAGTTGCAAATCTGCCTGTCTTTGTTCGTCCGTCACGCTCCGCTCCTTTCCACAGCCTTTTCTTCTTTGAAAACAGCTATCGCACGGGACCGGCGGCTTCCGCTACCTCCACAAGCGCCATCAGGTTCTCCGGCGGCACCCGCGGGGCCACGCTGCAAGCCGAGGACAGAATGTAGCCTGAACCCCGGCTCCCGATACGCACGCGCATCTCGGCATCTTTCCGGACCGTTTCCGCGTCGCCTTTCAACAGCGTGTTCACGGAGTCTATGTTTCCTTTGAAGAATACCCGGTCTCCATAACGCTCTTTGGCTTCCGCGAGATCCACCGTGCCGAGCGGCGGCGGGTCCAGCGTGTCTATCCCATCGGTCCCGGTCTCCACCATCAGGTCCAGCCGGTCGCCGATGGCCCCGCACGTGTGGGTATAGACGAACGGTGCGCCGCCTTCTTTAGCCCGGCGGATGACCTCGCCTTCATAGGGGAGGACAAACTCGCGATACTGCTCCCGCGAGATGAACCCTGCTCCTGCGAACGCCGATGAGATGAGCACCGCATCCACCCCGTGACGAGCCTGCGCCGCAGCCAGATCTCCCGCCCCGGCGGCATAAGCTTTCAGAATGGTATGACAGCGGTCCGGCTCCTCCAGAAGATAGATAAGCCCATTCTCGTATCCAAAAAGCTCCAGAAACTGAGTGAACGGTGAGAACACCTCTGAGTGGACCGACAACTCGCCGCCGGTGGCTTCGCGCACCAGCTCAATGGTCCGGAAAAGATAAGGCGGCCAATTTCGGGACGGTGGCCCGGATGGAACCTCCGGCCCGAAGGAAAAGGGATACTTCAGCCCGCAGGGCACGTGGGGATCGTCGTAATACAGCCAGTCCGGGTTCACATCCTCCAGCGTCGGCCTGCTTCGTCCCGGAGCCAGGTGCTGCGGGTTGTCATCCGGCGGGCAGCGGGTGATTTCACCGTTCGGCCAGATCACCATCTCCGTGCCGTCAGGCATGCGCTCGATGCGATCCATCTGCTCCCGCCAGTTGACGGGCCGTCCGGGCAAATTGATCAGGATGCCGTCGAACCGGTATCGCCGCGCCAGCTCCACCAGAGCCCGCGCGAACCCTTCGCTGGAGAACCAGAGCTCGGCTGGAGACATGTCCGTGTTCAACAGATAGTGCCCGATGGCAAGCTGGCACATCACTGGAGTCCTGTCGCAAGGCTCATGTGCCATCGCCGCCCGGATTCTCTCTCTGCCCGTCATGCTGGTTTGCGCCCTGTCCTAAACCGGCCGCCGACCGGCATAGCCTGCGTCAAGCTCGTGGTAATACTTGACAGTCTCTTCGCCCACGTGGTAGCAAAGGAATACCTCGCGACCGTCCCGTAAATGGGGAAAGTCCACCAACCCGGAGTTCACATCTTTCACCAGGATACCCCTGTCCAGCATCTCCTGGATAATGGAGTTGGCTTTCAGGATGTTCTCCAGATATTCTGCCGACTTCTTACCGCCCCCGTTGCCTCCGGCGGAGCGGGTGAGCTCTTGCATCTGCTCCGGGCTGAGTCCCAGCTTCGCGCGGATCTCCTCCAGTCTGCGGAACTGCTCGCGCACGTAAGGCACCAGCGCCCGCGCTTCCTCCAGCGTGAAATGCTTCTCGAACTGCAGTATCACTCTGCCGGTCTCCCCCCGGCTCCTATAATGCGCCACAGCGCGCGTTCCAGAGCCGCAGGGATGTCCGCGTTGGAAAGGAGCACTTCCGCTCCCGCCTCTTTCGCCTGCCGTCTCAGATCCACCTCCGCGTGGCCGCAGTATGCCGCCACCGGTGTGCCGTTTTCGCTCGCGCGGCGCACGAACTCCAGGGCTCCGGGCGCGTGAAGACTCACTACAGCAGCATCCGGCCCTTCCTTCAGCGCGGTGGTTGCCTCTTCTGTTGCAGAGGCCAGCCGCACCTCGTGGCCGGCCTGCCGGAAAGCCGCGTCCAGACGAGTGAGAAAGAACAGGTTGTCCTCGAACACCAGGATCTTCACGAGATGTCGGCCTGGTCACCGGAGGTCTGCGCACTACTTCTGCCAGACATCCTCATGCTTGCCACTGTGCCTGTTCTGATAGCGCGCCATGATGAAGAGGAGATCGGAGAGACGGTTGATGTAGCCCAGACACGCCGCCGGCAGCGGGTTCCTACGATGTAGCCCCACGATCGAGCGCTCCGCCCGGCGGCACACCGTCCGGGCCAGGTGCAGCTGGGCGGCGCAGGCGTCTCCCCCAGGAAGGATGAACTCGCTCAGCTCTTCCAAGTTGCGCGAGAGGCGGTCAATGTCCACCTCCAGACGTCCCACGTGCTCCAGCGTCAGGGGGCAAGCCAGTTCCTGTCCATCACGGGCAGTCTTGGCCAGCTCCATACCCAGGTGGAACAGCTCGTTCTGC
>CALCJH010000411.1 GCA_937967775.1 uncultured bacterium
GGAGCTCTGCCTGGAATGGCAGGCGGAAGACGGCACCCCCTTCTCTCCCTGGCAAAGCTTGCCTACCATTGCCCGCCGGATCGCCTACGCGGTCAGGAACCCTGATTTCCACTCCTCTGAGGGACGCGTCGAGGACCGGGGCAAGCAGGGGCTTCTCATTCGCGGCTCGTTTGCGGCAGCGGGTGTTCCCGTCCGCAACTTCCGTTTTATACTGGGTGTGGATCTGGACGGGCTGCCTTTTGCGCTCAGCATCCGCGGGACCGATGCATTCGGGGAGCTCCTCATACACGTGGACCCCGCTGAAGGCCGCGCCGAAGCCTTCTCCGTCTGTATAGATCGTCTTCTGAAGGGTGGTGTGAGCTATGCGTCGCCGTGGCCGGAGGAGCAGATCATCACGCCCCTGGGCCGCTCGCGAATTCCTCCTATCCCCCCGGGACGTCACGAGCTAGCGGTTGAAGCCGTCGAGGAGCGCGTACAGCTCCTCTGTGACGGCCGCACACTCCTGGAGACGCGCGATCCGGATATTCTGGCCGGCCAGTTGGGGCTTGCCGCCGCCGGAGAGCTGCACGTCCACGGTTTGCGGCAGGTGGAATACATCACGGCCGCAGAGAAAGCCTCGCGCGACCGCTTCGTCCAGGAGATGACTGTCTTTGCGCGGAGGTTGGACGAGGAGTATGACGCCTGTGTTGCGGCGGCCAACACCCTTGCCGTAGATGGCGAGTCGGTGGTCTGGAAGTATCCTGAGACCGGCGCATCGCTCACGCTGCAGGCTGTCCCTGGAAGCGTCCTCGCGGAGGGACGCTCCGGCCTCTACGGCGATGCACGGATGTTCTCGGGAGTGTTTTCCTCTCCGGCCGTCCGCACCCGCGACGATATCCTGGTGCCCGATCCCTTTAGCCGGCCTGTGTTCGAAGGTTCCTCAACGGATTTCTCCATCACCCTGCAACTGGCCGGCGAATCCGGTCGGAGCGGAGCTTTTCGTTTTCAGGCTTGCCTGACGGAAAACGCCACCTGGTTTTGCTCGGGGGAGGTCTCCGGCGTAGACACTGATGAGGTGACCCTGGAGTTCGGACTGGATCCCGATTTCCGCCCCCTGTTCTCGGCGATGGAGGATACCGGCAGACCGGCGGAGTTGCTCTATGGACCGGAGCAGGCACTGGCCGCGACGCGGGAGAGAAATGAGCGCTCTGCTCCCGATTTTGGAGCACTCTGGCGGCGCAGTCTGCTGATCACGGACGGAAAAGCCGGCCATTTCTGGACGTCCCTGACCGGGCACGATACCGAAGTCTCGCTTCAGCCCGTGGACGACGCTCCCGCCATCGTGCTCCGTTCGCGGCAGTCGCGTTTCCGCTGGGCGATGATGTGGCTGCCCTATCATCCCCTGAACCTGACGGGCTACCGGAAGCGGATGCTGCATTTCATCCGCTACGCCGAGGGGCCGGTGCGTCAGTATCTGGACGGTCCTCCACCGGGTGTCTATCCCTCTGATGACGAGCTGGAGCGCTATGCCGCGGGAGGGGTCCGGGCTATGGTCTGGCATCATCCCTGGACCGGCAACCGCTTCCGCGAGCGCCAGGGATTCGTGGTGAACGAACAGGAGATGGGCCGGGCTTCGTGGAAGGCGCACGAGCTGGGAATAGATTTCATCACATACATCGGCATCGTCCCGGGCAGGCATCCCGCCCTCCGTTACGAGGATCTGGCCTGCCGGATGACCTACGATAAGAACTGGGACCTGCAGGATTTCACCCTCTATTCCGTCGCAGGCCGCTTTCCGGCTTTTCTGCTTTTCATGACGGACCGCTGGGTTCGGGAATACGGTCTGGACGGTTTCTACACGGACGGAGGACTGGCGTTGGTGGAGTGGGGGCGCACCGGCCTTTCCGAGGAGCAGACCGGCCTGACGCCCGAAGAGCTGAACGACCGTTTCTACAGCGCTGTGCGCCGGGTGCTCCGGCGCGGAGGGGCGCGGCTCGGCCTGGAGAACTGGGGGGCGGGCGGTATCCACCTCGCCGGGCCGTTCTATGATTGCCGGATGATCGGCGAGGCGTTCCAGGAGACCTCTCCCGAGTCCTATCGCGACCGCTACAGTCCTCTTCTGACCGGCACGCCCTTCAAGATGTATGGCATGGATCTTACTGCCCGGAACCGCTACAACATCGCGATGGCGGCCGTGTCCATGACAGATATCCAGATCTGCAGTGGGAACCACGCCTGGGGCTGCTGGCCGGATGCTCCTTCGGACTGGGCTAATCTCAGGCCGTTCTGGAACATACTGGACTCCATTGACTGGGATCACCTGCTGGAGGCGTTCCCCTGGTGGGCGCAGGAGTTGGTGGAGGGCGAAGGATTCTACGCCGGCTACTATGCCACGCCGCGGCGCGTGGTGCTGTTCCTGGCCAATCGTGAGGAGTCTCCCCGGACCGTGCGGACCTTCCTTCGCCAGGAGCGCCTCCCGGAAGCGGTGCGGGGAGGAGTTGTACGGCAGATCTATCCGGAACAGGGTGAGCCCTGCAGCCTCGGAGACGGTGTCCTGAGTCTGTGGCTGCCGGCGCTTCACGACGGACCGGTAGGCTTCGAGATACTTCCGCGCCATCCCTGACGCGGGAAGACCGGCGCGGACCGGGAGATCAGAGAGGGGAGCAGAATGGCACAACACACGGCCAGACCAATGCTCTGGTCCTCCACACGGACGGGCCGCGGCGAGACTGCCACTACGAACTACTTCTTCTGGCGCGAAACGCTGGAGCGCAGCTTCAGGGCGCACCCGGTCACGGGCCCCGTCTCGAAGACGCCAGTGCGCTTCGTCGGGCATGAGGGCTCGCCGATGCAGACCGGAATCTCCTGTGTCATCGAGCTGCCGGAGGGCGGTTACCGGGCCTACGCGTCCACGCGCAGCACGGACCAGAAGCGAATGTGCGTCACGGTGTGGGACTCATCGGACGGCCTGGAGTGGCATCCCGTGCTTATCGGGCAGGATCCGGACGGAAATCTGCCGAACCGGGTGGTCTTCGACGGCATTCCGGGCGATCAGAGTTCGGTGGGCGGTCCCTCCGTTGTTCCCCTGCGCGACGGGCGGTGGAGGATGTATGTCTGGAAGCACCGCGAAGGGCACCTGCGCTACATCGTGGCGGAGAGCGATGACGGGCTGCGCTGGCGCGTTCCGGATTTCGACCGCCCCGCCCTTTACCATCCCCACGACGGTGGCCTGTGGAAGCTCGCCGAGGGTCTGTCGCCGCACGAGATGGTGGAGATGGTGCTGCCTGAAGCGGATGTCTGGAGGCGCAGGCGCCTGTGGACCAATGACGCCTCGCGCGTCTGGTACGATGAGCACAGGGACGTCTACGTATGCTACTCGGTCTGGCTGCATCCCGCTCTGCCCGACCGGCGGGTGGACGTGGACAACGCTCCGGGAGTGCACAGACTGATCCAGCGGCGGCTCAGCGAGGACGGCCTGACCTGGAGCGATCCTGAACTAGTCCTGATGCCGGACGGGCGCGACCCGTGGGATTTGCAGTTCTACTTCCTGAACGTGCAATGGCATCAGGACTTTCTCATCGGGTGCCTGGGCTACTACCGGGTGGAAGAATCGCAGCAGACCATGGACACGGAACTCTGCTTCTCGCACGACGGAGTCCACTGGGAGCGGCCCGTCCGTGGAGCCTGGATACCGCGGTCCCCCGCGGATTCTGGCTTGCCGGATACTGCCGGGCTCTACGGCTGCGACTGGTTGGACCGGGGAGACCGCTGGCTGTGCCTGTACGACGCCACGCCGCATCCCCACAACTCCAGGGTGTTCGAATGCGCCATGATGGGGGCATTCTTCCCCCGGAACCGTTTCGCCGGGGTGGCGGCAGGGGCGGCGCCCGCCGGACTGCTTACGGAGCCTCTGTTCCTGCGCTCGCCGGAGATTCTGCTGGATGCCTCGATCAGGGGCTGGCTGCGCGCCGAACTTACGGACTGCTTCGGGTGCAAACTGCCCGGCTTCGAGATCGGGAAAAGCCTTCCGGTCTGTGGAAATAGCGAGCACCACTCCCTGACGTGGAAGGAATGCGACATCCGCGACCATCTGTTCCAGTTCGTGCGGCTGCGGCTGGAGTGGCAGGACGGCGAACTCTGGAGCGTCCAGACCTGACCCGGCGCTTCAGGCCAGCGCGT